>JABJAS010000358.1 GCA_018666055.1 Halieaceae bacterium
ACAGCGTAGCTTTGTCCTGACTGCTCCAAGGCAAGTCGGAACTGATCTAAGGTCAGTCCGTTTTGTTGCGCGAGTCGGGTCATGGATTGATCCAGTTGCTGATCTGGAATCTTCACCCCGTAGCGGTTGGCCAGCTGCAATTGAATGCTGTCGAGAATCAGCCGATCTAGCGTTTCACGAATTAGCACGTCGTCGGCGGGGATATCGACCCCGCGCGCTTCGAGAGAGCTTTTGATGCCGAGGACGCGTTCCTCTAACTCGCTGGCCAGAACGATGTCGTCATCAACAATCGCAACCACCTGATCGAGCATCTCGATTTGTGCGCTGACCAGAGGAGCAATGGAGCAGAGCACAACGCCCAACACCAAATTGAGCAGCGCGTTGGCAGTTGAGTTGCTGCGTAATATCACAGGCTCTGCGGGCATAGTTACCTCAGTGGTTTTATCGAGAGACGAATTGTGCGCCATATTTGCCGAGTTATGAATGCTTTTAACTCCGGAGGGTTGGTGTTGAGGGATATTTTTTATGGCGGACGCCCCGAAAAAATCCGATTTAACAGGCTATATCGGGTGCTGGCTGAGTTGCGTAGCGTTAATGCAGGCCGCTACGGGTCCGAGTGAAAGTCATGGCCGCATGGTCTGAGAGAACACTCCATCTATCGATTAGGCCATACTGACCAGACGCATGTTGGAAGCTACCCTATTGATTTTTCTTGACTCGGTGACGATGTCACCAGAAACAAGTTTGCTATTGATTTGCGGTGTTGCCGGTGCGTGGTGATGTAAACCGAAAATGGCAGAGTTAAGGGATCAACGATCGGCAAACCCGCGGATCATATCGGTGAGGAGGTTATCCACCCGCCCGCCAAAGCCACCCATGCCTTTGAGTAAAAATTGCACCTGAATCGCGTTTTCGCGTTCGAGATTAGGGTCTTTAAAGTCTGGCACTTCGCCACGATCGGTATCGATGTAGCGCATATATAAAATACGGAAACGCCAGCAGCAATTGTCGTACTCGATGCCGATCATATCTTCGACCGCGGTTGAGCCTTCCAACGAATACTCCAGTGCGCCAAATAGGCTCCAGTTATCTTTAATGGGCACATAAGCCGAGATATTCGCCTGCTCGGTCACCGGTCGTGTTAGCAGCGAGGGAGGGGGCTCCCGCAGCGTGTAGCCAGCACTGAGTACTGCACCCGACCACGGAAAGTAAGTGGCTTGGGCGCTGGCTGCATCAAAGGTATTGTCGTTAGGGTCGTATAACGCACTGCCTCGGAGCTTCCATTGTTGGTTAGGCAGCCAAGCGAGCTCAGCGGCTAATGGAGAACTCGCTTCCGCTAATACCGGGTCGCCCGGATTAAGACGTACCTCGCGATCACGAAAGTAGTAGATCTGCCCCAAACTGGCGCTGAGTTTTTCTTCGCCTGTTTCATTATCAAAATAGCGGCTGGTCACGCCCACTGAAAGCTGATTCGCATCGTCGAGCCGGTCGTTACCGGAGAAGCGCGTATCGCGAAATAACTGGCCGTAACTGAAGGTTAACTCTGCTGAATCGAAATCCGGTTGGAAGCGCTGATCTTCGAACTGGCTATACAAATAATAGGCTCTGGGCTCAAGGGTCTGTGTCATGGACTGTCCAAAGAGACTGGTCTGCCGTTCAAAAACCAAGCCGCCATCAAAGCTGGTCATGAGCGCGCCCGCAGCGGGAGCGGTCTCCCGATCACTGAATGGTCGGTCTAATTCATAGTGCACGCTGCGATACTTAACCGTGGGCTTAAAAAATCCTGCGGTCCAAATCATCGGCTTGGTCAGTCCAAACTCGTTGTAAAGTCGCTGACCTGTGACTCGCTGGCTCTTGCTGTCAAAGTAAGACAGTTGGCTGACGAGCAACGGTGTCACGCCCATCCACTCTTTGTCGCCTATCCAGCGAGCCGTCATCTGCGGCAATTTCCGATAGTCCTCTGGAATGTCCTCGGCAATTGACTGGAACTGCTCAAAATCCAGATTGATTTGCCACTGATCGTTCACCCAGCCAAGGCGTGCGAGTTGTTGCAAAGCGGTTTGACGCTGCGCACTGAGATTGCTGTTGTTGAGATCGCGCAAATAATCGGTATCACTAACCCGGGTATAGTTAATCCGCGTGTGCCAGTTGTCACCAAAATGACCATCGTGTTTGGCGCCGACCAGCCAACGGGCGCCGTCATCA
>JABJAS010000359.1 GCA_018666055.1 Halieaceae bacterium
ATTGGGCTTCTCCTGCGCAGATCCTGGTAGCACGATGCCTCCAGCAGAGGTCTCCTCTTCTTCATTTCGACGAACGACCACGCGGTCGTACAGCGGACGAATCTTCATGGGTTTGCTTCTCCAAAGTTATCAGTTTCGCTAGCTCGCCCTTATTAGGCTTAATGCTGATATGGGGACGAGGGGACGCATTTCAAGGTATTTTTTAGCACTCTGCAAGAGAGAGTGCTAAAAAAAATGAAACTCTTGGGCTTTATTTTATTTAAATCAATAGAAACAATGACTTAGGATTTTACTCGGGTCTTTGCTGGGGTGGCGGCTCCGACCCTGAAGACGGTGGCGCAACCCGCCGTGTACCGACCTGCTCGTATTCCCCCTCCACCGTGACCCCGTCGTCCCCTTGGTGGGTGTGCTGAAAGCCACCGCTGAACTCCCCGCTCAGACCCGCATTGGGCGCGACAGAGCGATAAATCAGGCCTCGAAGAGGCCTTATGAGTAACAGCACGGCGATAGCATCAGACACCATCCCTGGGATCAACAAGAGCAGGCCTACGATCGCCAGCGCCACATTGTCTTGCAGCAACTGCGCCTGCAAGCTGCCCGACTGCTGCGCCGTGCGTAACTGCCCCAAGGTCTGGGCACCCGCCACGCGCATCATCATCACACCCAAGACGCCAGCACCCAACACCCACAGCAAAGCAGTGCCTGCGCTGGTTCGACTACCCAGCGCCAACAGACTCCATAGCTCAAGCCACGGATATAAAAACACGACCCATCTCACACGCTTGACCTCTCAATCAGTCCTCTTCGCGCACTGACCCGCTGCATCAGGCGATGCGGCATTTCGCGCGCACTGCAGGACACGCTCAACTCAAGGCCTCTGTCGGCTGACTCTGTTCTCCATCATGCCACGGAGCCACCCACCACAGCATTACCAGTCCGGGCAGCGCCAAAAGCGTACAGAGCAGAAAAAAGAGTGTCCAGCCGGTTTCTTCAACGATAAAACCGGTCACCGCATTGGCCAAGGATCGCGGCAGCGCGGCCAGCGCAGTAAACAATGCGAACTGTGTCGCCGCAAACGCTTTACTCGATTCTCGCGCAATGAACGCGGTGAACGCGGCCGTGCCCAACCCCACCCCGAGGTATTCGAAGCCGATCACAAGTGCTAACTGCCACAGCTCTGTTCCCCCGCTCGCGAGCCACGCAAAGCCCAGTATGCTCAACATTTGTATCAGCCCAAAGATCCAGAGCGCGCGATTGATACCCAAACGGAGCATCGCCAAGCCGCCGAGCAAGCCGCCGACGATGGCGGGCCACAAAGCAGCGTGCTTTGCCACCAGCCCAATCTCGGTCATCGAAAACCCCATATCGAGGTAAAAGGGGGTCGCCAATGCCGTGGCCATGTTGTCGCCCAACTTGTAGGCCACCATAAACAACAGTGCCAGTGCCCCCGCACGCCAGCCAACGCGATGAAAATACTCGATGAAGGGTGTCAGCAGCATTTCTCTGAACCCCTGCGCCGGCGGGCTCAGGTCCTGTGGCTCACGAATACTAACGGATAACGCTATGCCAACCGCCATGAAAGCGGCCGTGACCCAAAACACCACCGTCCAGGGCATCATATCGGCGAGTATCAATGACAGGGAACCGGGCACCAAACTCGCGATACGGTAGGCTTGAACGTGAATGGCATTGCCCAAACCGAGCTCAGCGTCGAGGAGTATCTCTCTGCGGTAGGCGTCTATCGCGACATCTTGGCTAGCGCTCAAAAACGCGATCACCGATGCGAGGACGGCGACCAAAGCAGTCTGTTCCAGAGGATCAAGATACCCCAACGCACCGATCGACAGCACCAGGCTGATCTGCGTAGCCAGCATCCAGCCCCGCCGCCTACCGAGCGGTGGTCGGATACGATCCATCAGCGGCGCCCACAAGAACTTCCAGGTATAGGGTAAACCGACCAAAGCAAAGAGGCCTATCTCTGCCAAAGATACTTCTGCAGCGCGCAGCCAAGCTGGCACCAGTTGTATCAACAGATAGAGGGGCATCCCGGAAGCGAAGCCCGTCGCAACAC
>JABJAS010000360.1 GCA_018666055.1 Halieaceae bacterium
AGTGTGGGCGGATCCATTTTGAGACGATCCATCGTGTAGGTGAGGATCTCTCTGGCGAGTGACTCGATTTCGGGGGTGACTCGATGCATGGCAAAACCCTATAACAATCATAATGCGAGCGGGAAAGCAGATGAATGCGCACCCTGCGGTGACTCAATACCGATGAGTTTGGCAAGCAGCGCTTTCCAATCTGCGCGTAATCAATCTGCGCGTAATATAACCGCGGTATTGTGCGGTACCTGACGAGAAAAGAGTATTCGATCTGTGGCCGATATCGTGCCAATCAGAAACCTTTAGCTGGTAACGCGTTATTTTTATGCCGAGCGTGCTTTGCGGACGCCCATCGACTGCGCCGTCAGGCTGAGTGGGCCTGCCGCAGACCCGCCTGATAGTGCAGTCATTTCAGGGCGCGAAATAAGGTCTCAGTTGGGTGTCTTAAGTGACAGCCATGTTGGCTTGCTTGAGTTCAGACAGCGCGGTAAGAAAGGCTTCTCGCCTCTCTTTAAGCCGCTTTCGGGCGTCGTGCAGCTCCGCGCGGACGGCCTCTCTTCGAACCTGCAAATCACGCATGAAGTCCTCTTGGGTATCTCCCATACGTTCGCGCGCAGCGGCCATCCTATCGGCACCTGCTTGACGGATTTGCTGTGAGAGCTGGATTTTCTCGAGCTTGAACTGATCCCAGGTTTGGGCGGCTGCAAGCCACTCGTCCCCCAGTAGCGCTAACTTTTCCTCCCAACGCTGCCACACTACGGATTGCGATTTTGCTTGCGTGTCGCGCACCTTGCGGCGGGTAATAATGTGCGCCTCTTGCCAACGGCTTGCGCGATTGAGCCCTTTCACGAGTCCCAAAGCGCGGAGCGATAAAATGACATAGCGGGTTGGGTCCAGCACCCAGCCACTCCAACCAAAGCCGTTACGAAAATCCTTCGGGTGGTCATGATGATCGGCATGGTGATTTCCCTCTCCCAAAGGCCCCAACCAGATGTAGTTATTTTTTGCCGAACTGATCAGGCCTTTTTTAAAGCCCCACAGGTGCGTCACGCTGTTAACGGTCCAGGTGTTGTGGTGTGCCAGGACATAGCCCGCGCTACTGGCAACCAGCATGCAGAACCCCCCTAGCCACCCCGCGAGACCGATACCTAGCGCAATGGGCAATGCAAAGTTGGCGAGAATGAGTAGCGGCAGGTAATGCTTATCTTGCCAGATGATGGCCGGATGCATTTTGGCGTTCATGGCGGCGTCAAACTCTCGAGAGGGGGGGTGGTTGAAAAAATAGGTCAGCATGTGAGACCACAAAAAATTGCGCCAGCCCGTGTCAAACCACGTGGTCGAATAGGGGTCGAGGTGGTGCTGACCTGTTTTATCAACTGCGTGATGGATGACATGCTGTGCTGACCACCTCCTGACGCTCCCCTGCAGGGCGAACAGCTGTAGCCCTAAGAAGACAATATGGGTCGGCAGCCGAATATCTTTGGCGGCGCGATGGGCGATCAGTCGGTGGCTATAAGCGGTGGTTGCGATCGCCGCAATCAACGCGTGCAGTAGTGTCCAAGACAACATGACTTTCCAGAGCCCGGCGGGGGCAACCACATATGCCAAAGGCGTCAGCACCAATACCAAGCAATGGCTGATAATAAGAAATGAAGCAATGCCCCAGTCGATACTGAAGCCCACGCTAGCCAGGTCGCTGAAACGGCTAAAAAGGGGCGTTGGAGCGGTCGGCGTTTGAGCGTGTTGGCGGGTTGTCGTAAAGCGATCGGTCATGTTCAAAAGACACTCATTGAGCGGACTCAGAGTTTAGGCGGTGGCGGTAGGTCGAGCAACTGCCTACGACTAAAGGTCAGTCACAAAGCGATGCCATTCATGAACGATCTCCGGGCATGGTCTCGACTACGCGGCGTTACCCATCGCCTGTGCGGGTTCAGCAAGCGGTGTCGCCGACGGCTTAGTCGCCGCGCTCGAGAGGGCTGCTGCAACGGCCGGGTGCGTGATTTTGCCCGCACGAATGTTCAAGCCATTAGCAAAGTGGGGATCGTCTTGAAGTAGCGTATCTAGATCGCCCTCAGCGAGGCGCTGGATGTAAGGTAACGTGGCATTAGTCAAAGCCATTGTGGCGGTGCGAGCGACGGCGCCGG
>JABJAS010000361.1 GCA_018666055.1 Halieaceae bacterium
GTTGAGGCGACAAAAAAGGCAGGATAGGAATCACGATACCAAAACCAATCAAGTCAACGACGATGACAAAAAAGACAAGCCACGCCAATGACTGCTGGCGCCATCGATGGAGCCGAACCTTCAAGATTCAGTCCAGCGATGTGTCTCAGATAAGGTGATATCAAAAAGGTCCAATGCTCGCGCCACACTTTGTGTCACCATGGCGTCGACCGAATCCGGTTTTGCGTAAAATGCCGGAACCGGCGGCGCAACCACAGCGCCCATTTCAGTCACGGCAACCATATTGCGAAGGTGTCCGAGGTGCAACGGGGTTTCTCTGACCATCAGGACCAGCCGGCGACGCTCCTTCAAGATGACATCAGCCGCCCGCGTCAGCAAAGAAGATGTCACGCCTGTGGTAATTTCGCCGAGTGTCCGGATAGAACAGGGCGCCAGCAGCATCCCCCGCGTTTGAAACGAGCCACTGGCAACGGAAGCGCCCACATTGCGCACGGGGTGGTACACGTCCGCTAAGGCTCTGATCTCGTCGACCGAGCTATCCAGTTCATGATGCACTGTTAACTCAGCAGACTTACTCATAATCAGATGCGTTTCGATAGGCAGTGCTTGCAGTAACTCCAGTGCCCGCACGCCGTACTGAACACCCGACGCACCACTAATGCCGATAATCAGTCTGTCCAAAGACATTGCTCCTATTGGCGATCGTCATTGAGCGAGGCAAATCCGCGCACGCTGTCCGTTAAGATGCCGCTTTGGCCTGCGCCAACATCGCCATCATTTTCTCATGAATTTTATTCACCGCCTTCAAGGGGCGGATCATGACTTTAAAATCGATGATCTGGTTATTTTCCATTTGAATCATGTCAATGCCATTAACCTGAATGTCGTCCACGCTGCACTCAAATTCGAGTACTGCGGTATCGCCGCTTCTGACTTCACGCACATAACGAAAATCCGTATCAAACACTTGCCCAGCTGCGGTCAAATACATGAGCGTGAGATCCCGACCCCGCTGTGGCGTATGCACGACTGGCGACCAAAACACACAGTCGCCTGACAAGAGCTCCCGAAGGCCGTCGTAACGCCCCGTCGCCATCATCTGGTGCCACTGATCGATTGCATCCACCGTCGTGTCGCTCATGAAACTCCCTGCTCTACTCTGTCGAAACCACTATAGGCCGTTGATCAATCTATACCGTATTACCTTGTTGCAGGTCTTTTTTTGCGGCCAGCCTCATTTCGTAAGCTTTTTGACCACGCAGCCGGTCTGCTCGATGCAATTGCATCTGGTACTTCCGCCGTCTGTGTGAGGTCATCAGGTGCTGAAATTGTTGCTCGTCCTGCTCACCAGACAACCACCCCTCCACTTCCGCAATATCGATTCCCAACCGATAAGCAATGCGCGAGGGGCGAATGCGGTGCACATGAAATTCAGCGACCAGCTCAATTTGCTGACGCCGCGATAAAGTGCACTCGCAGGCATATCCCACGGGCGGGTTAGGGCTTCTGGTATCGGGATTCGGCATGGTTCATCAAATGAATAGGTTGCAAAATAGGGCCATCGTGGACGGTATAATAAATTAGCTCGTGCGGTATTGTGACATAGCACCGATGTCCGTCATCCTGCCATACTCTAGCGAAGTTCTCGTGACGCCTATAACAGGCATAACAAACTCCGCCGCTTAGCGTGCTAAGGCACACCAGAATAGCCTGACCACAGCGCAGCGTTCACGCGTAACGAGTGGACGGCAGGCGACAGAAGAGCAGTAACCCTGCAGCACCACAGCGGCGGTAACATGGAGAGACAGGCAATATCGTGACGGCTAAAAACGCTCATAAATCAAAATCACTTCGTCGCACTAAAATCGTCGCGACCGTGGGACCTGGCAGCAGTAACCAAGACATGATCGGCCGCTTACTGAGTGCGGGCGTAGATGTGTTTCGCTTGAACTTCAGTCATGGGGCGCAGGCAGACCATATCCAAGTCGCCCAGCACATCCGACGACAAGCTCGGCATCATGGCCGTTATGTCGGTATCCTAGCGGACCTGCAGGGGCCGAAAATTCGCATCGCCGGGTTTACAGACGGCGCCGTGAATCTGCAGGCAGGAGACCCCTTCCAATTGAGTCTGACGATCTCGCCAGACGCTGGAGATCATCGGGGCGTCTGTGTTGAATACAAAGCGCTACCCTCGAGCGTTGAACAAGACGACATTCTGTTGCTCGATGACGGTAAGCTGCGCTTACGCGTAGACGATGTCAGCACAACCGAGGTTAATTGCACTGTTGTGGTCGGAGGTCGTCTGAGTGCACGCAAAGGCGTTAACAAATTAGGGGGCGGATTAGCGGCGCCCGCCTTAACCGAAAAAGACCTGAACGACATCCGTGCAATGCCCGATATCGAACCGGACTTCGTTGCCGTCTCATTCGTCTCAAGCGCCGCCGACATCGAGGAAGCGAGACAGCTGTTGGCGGACCAAAATGTGCACCCTGCCATTATCGCGAAAATAGAGCGTGCGGAAGTGGTCGCCGATACGGCACTACTCAATAGCATTATCGATGCCAGTGACGGTGTCATGGTCGCTCGCGGCGACTTAGGCGTCGAAGTGGGTGACGCGCAATTGATCGGCATTCA
>JABJAS010000362.1 GCA_018666055.1 Halieaceae bacterium
AAATATAATGGGGGATGAAGACCAGCCCAGCCACTCTGGAATGCCCGCATTGGCAACCACCACACCAAACACGAACGCGAAGGGAATCGCGGGAATAAACAGCGGCAGGGCGCCCAAGGCGCCGCTGATCACGGGGGATGATCGCTCAGTGCTCATGGTGTCAGACCGGCAACATGCAGTGATAGCAGGCTGGGTGTTAATAGGGGAGGCAAAGAGTGCGTCATGGGTTTCCTATCTGGGCGAACCGTCGTAAATAGTGAGGTCGTCTTATGACGGCACAGACGGGGTAAGCGCCAGAATAGAGCGATGCAGCGGATGACGCATGATAATACCTTCCTACAGAGTTGGATGTTGGCCGTGAGGTACGGCCCTGTTTGCTTGAAGTAGAGCAGCATAGGGGCAGCGCCCACGCGGTATTCGAACACGATCATCATAGTGCAAACAAGCCCAGCACGATGGGCGGTTGATTAAGTTGCTCCGCCGCTGGCACGGCTTGTGAAACCAACGCCGAGATACCATGATGCAACGACGAGTGGCGGCTCGATCAAGTGGTCGGCCACTGCCTGGCTGTCCCGGCTTCTTGCGCTGCCACATAGTTCGGCTGGATGGCGTTGGAGGGTAAAGTGATTGAGCACAGGCCAAACAGTGGGGTTGTTAAGAGGATGGGAAATAATGTGCGGGTCTGAGCGAAAAGTGCGTGACTTACGGTGGTAACGACTGCCAACGAGCGGATCGCCTTTTTTGATGTGCTCAGGGGTGTCGCGCTATTTGGCATCTTAATCGTCAACGTATTCAGTTTCGGCGCTGACGCTACCGTGTGGACAGACCCCCTGAACCGAACTTTCTGGGCGCTCAAGCACATTCTTTTTGAGTCCAAGTTCTGGGCACTCTACAGTTTATTATTCGGCATGGGCTTTTACTTACAGAGCCTGTCCCCCGGTTATACGCTGGGGCGCGCCGTTCGAAGACTGCTGGTTCTGATGGCTTTGGGCTGCCTGCATGGTCTGTTGTTTGAGGGCGATATCCTCATGTTGTATGCGGAACTTGGCCTACTGTTATTGGTGCTCAATCGCCTTCCCAATCATTGGCTTGTGTGTGTGGGTGTTGTGCTCAGTCTCAGTTTTCCTTTGGGGCATTTATTAGGGGGTGATCGTGGCGACGAATGGCCGCCAGAGGACAGAGACGAGGCCATTGAATGGCTTGAAAACGACCTGGCGCACTCACCGTTATCAATCGGTGATTTTGCCGACGTGCTCACTTACCATCGCGAGAACATCCCAGAGTTGTTTTGGGCCGACTGGCAATATCCCGATTCAGGATTGCTGGTACTGTCCTTCTTTTTAGGCGGCGTTGTTTTCATGCGCGTTGGGTGGCCTCGACTGCAATCGCTGTCGATGTCATCTTGCTGTCGCGTGGCGGCGAGTTGTTGGCTGGCGGGCTTTTTATTAATGGGAGTTGAGCGCTACTTAGCGGCAACGATGGGCTACCAGGTGTTTGGCAAATCAACTGCGTCAGCGCTCGGTGTGCTGGTCGGAGATGTGGTCTATCTGTGCGCCACGATATCCTTAACGGGTGCTTGGTTTATCAGTGTCTGGTGCTGGACCCGAAGCGATCGCTTTATCGCCCTTCGTACGCGTGTTGCCAGCGCAGGACGCGTGAGTCTATCGGCATACCTCAGCCAGACCCTTGTTTTCACGACGGTATTTTATGGCTACGGCCTCGGCAAAGCTTTCCAATGGGGGCCCTTCGCGGTGTGCTGCTTTGCGGTAATGGTTTACCTCACGCAGTTGGTGGTCTGCCACTGGTGGTGTCAGCGATTCCGCCTCGGACCAATGGAGTGGCTATGGCGCTCTCTCACCAATCTTCGCTGGGAGTCGATTCGGTAGGTGCGGTCGCGTGACCTGGTATGACCTGCAGGTGCTGCTCCGCCGGTTGCCCTAGCTAAGACAATTCACTGAAAAGGCGCCAGTCTTAGTGTGACAGGGGCTCGGGGTTGACGGGTTGAGTCGGGCTGCCTGTGTGCAGTCCGGGCGGGAGCTGCATCGCCTTTAGGATCAATGACTGCGGAGACACCGTTACATTGTCTGCCAGCGTGGCGCCTCCCATCAGCATTGAGCCATGGTTGATCACGGTGTTGTTACCAATCTTAGTTCGCGTCACGTTCAGTATGCGATGCTCAAAGCTGTGGAGCTGCATTTGCCCATTTATCACGCAGTCATCACCAATGTCCACGGCGTGCCAGTCAGAGAGCTGGATGGGTAGCCCGATCAGGCTTCGTTGGCCGATTCGACAGCCAAACCGCCGCAACAAGGGGTTAGCCAGAGCGGTTCCTGCGATGGTACTCATAAAGCTCGACATGAGCCTAAAAAAGCAATCTTGTGCGAGAAAATACGCAAAGTGGCGCACCGACCAAAAAGGCGCACTGTTTTTTCCTCCCCAGGAATTGCCCACGAGCAGATACTTAATGAGCAGTGCGAGGAGCGGCAAGCTAATCGGGAACAGGATGCTGGTGATCAGTGCCGCCCCAATATTGCTGAAACCCAGGGCATTGAGGGATACCAGCAGCGTGGTGGCGAGAAAGACGGTGATACTGGGTACAACACCAACCGAGGCAAAATCATTCAACACAAAACGCATCATGAAGACCCACCAGGATGGCTTAGGGTGAACAGGTTGTGCCGCCTGCAGCGCCGCGCCAAGGGATAATGCTGGATTTCCTGCGAGAACCCGCGGCAGGTCTGGACGATCTGTGTACTGTTCGCGGTAGTCGTGGGGGCCAATTGGCGTCGACACTCCTAGCAGCAAATTGCCGGGCAACGCGCCAGGTTCAATCATGGCGTTATTACTGGCGAAGAAACCCGCGGGTAAACGCAATGGCTTCACTAAAAGAAATGCGCCGTGTTCATCTAACACGTTGCAGTAGCACCCTTGAGCGATAAAAATATTGGCATCGGCGTCGAGTTGTTCGGGTAATACATTCACCAGCGCGTCGCATTCTGAGGCTCCGACTCGAGAGAATTTCACGCCGGCCAGTGCTCGCAGATACTGCCCCGTCAGACTCCAACCCCACATTTGCTGAATTTGATTCATTTTGGTTTGTCGATATCGGGCCAGTGTGCCCGTGAGGCTGAAGGCGCTAATCCATCCCGGCGGAGTAGGCGTTAGCCGAAGAAAGACGCAAAGCAGAAGCGAACTAGACAACACGCCGATCCAGATGCCGGCAATGCCAGCGCCCCCTATTTTGAGAATGTCACCGAAGGTGAGCACGGCATCGTCCGCACTGAGCGTATTGAGCGCGTCTAGGCCGAGAAAAAAAGACGCGATGAGCGCGATAAACGCGCCGGGGATTACCACCAATGACAGTTCGAGTGCCAGCTGCAGCAGGACATTGCGCACGTCGATGGCGGCCATGATGAGCCGGCTGCGCTGCGGCTGATTGGGCGTTTTCACTTGATGAAACGTGCCCACCACGGTGCCTGGAACACCACTGACTTGTGAATAGGCGTCGCACGCGCTTTGTAGCGAAGACAGGGGCGTTAACCACGAACCCTCTCCAAGAGTGCCGCCCGCGGATACCATGGCTCGACTCCCCACTCGAGCGCGGGGGCCAATGTGTATGGGTTTTAGCGTAAAGACGGAAGATGCCCATTCGATCGTGCTGATTTGTGCGCCTGCCTGAATCACCGCGCCTTCCCCAATCGTCATCAGAGAGAGCGGGCCATACCATTCGGTGCTTTGCGCAATGAAGGTGCCCGGGTGAATGTGCGCGCCAAGACGACGTAAAGCCCAATTAAAAAGGTTCGGACTTCTCAGGCCATTCACCAGTGGCCTCAAGACAAAGCCCGCTTGTTGTTCCATCCACCAGACCTGTAGGTGATGACTGGAATATTTTTGATAGCGTCCGGGCTCCAATGTGGCTTCTATCCCCATTCCACGTTGCATCAAACGGAGGAGAACGACCCAGCTCAAATTCACGAAGGGCACAATCATGTAGAGGCAGTAACTAATAATGGTGGCGCCTAAAAAGCCCAGTACATCGCCCGCAAGCAGCAGGACCTCTGGATCAATAATCGCCAGTCCCAGTCCTGCAACGAGCACCAGCGGAACGCGCAGTAAAATGGAGGCACTCGCCTGTAAGGCACTGAAAGTGCGAAATGAGTACATCCTGCTCTCTACATCAGTGTCGTCCAAAGTCGATGGGTTGGGATGACTGCTAGCGGATTCTGCTGCCGGTTGAATCGTGCAATGGAGTGCCGCGATGTCTGCGGCGCAGCGATATTCGCTCAGCAGAGCTCGGACGGTCACGGGGTAGCCGGCCGCCTGCAAAGTTTGCGTGAGCTGCGCAATGGCAATCGAATGAGCACCCCACTCAACAAAGTCGTCGTGCCAACCAAGTTCGCTTCCCAATTGTGCCCGGCACAGCGCCAGCACGCCGACGTCCAGCGATTCGTCCACGGCGTCATCGTGTTGCGGGCTAAGTACCGGTCTCTGGTTGGATGTACTGGCAAGCGCGGTAACTTTCGGTAACGCGCGCCGATCGATCTTGCCCGACGTGGCGAGGAGATCGAATTGGTCGATCAGGAACACCCGGCTGGGTACGGCATAGGGAGGGAATTTTTGTCCCACGAGGGTCTGCGCCTCAGCCAGCAGTGGTTGCTCAAGTAGCTGCACATTCGAGTTTGTGTGGGTTTGAGGCCATAGCGATGGCGCGCGAATAAAGGCGATCAGCTCGTTGTTTTGACAATCGAGTACCGCAGTTTCGAACTCGGTAAAGTGATCTTGCAGCAGCGATTCAATCGGCTGCGCTTCGACGCGAAATCCCCGAACCTTGAGCTGTGCATCGAGACGACCGTGAAAATGAACTCTCAGTGTTATGGGATCAACATGGCATCGATCACCCGATCGATACAGGCGACCGAATTGGGTGTGGGTGAAAAACTGTGCTGCGGTCGCGTCCGGTCGGTTACGGTAGCCCTGTGCCAGCTGACAGCCGCCAATGCAGAGCTCGCCTTCTGTGCCATGGGTCATCAGTTCCAATGTGGCGGGATCCAGAATGAAGTAGCTTACCCCTGCAAAAGGACTGCCAATCGTGACCGGTTCGTTGGGCCGTAACAGTTGCCGACTGGTGTCCGTACTGACCTCGGTGGGACCATAAGTATTGATGATCTGTCGGCGCGCCCGTGACCAGGGCTCAACCAGTGAGGCGGGAAAGGCCTCTCCTGCGGGCACGATATAGCGACAAATAGGATAGGGCAGGTCGATTTCAGGATTGGCGGTTAAAGTGGAGAGCAGCACGGGTGGGCAAAACAGCGCGGTTACAGAGTGGTCCCTTAAAATGGGGAGTAGCTCCGGACCAGAGCGTAAAGCCGCTTTTGTGAGTAAGACGACTTCACAACCAGCGACCCAGGCGCTATATAGTTCAGAAATGCTGCCGTCATAACCGAGTGAAGAAGTGAGCGAGCTCGCGTCACTCCCGGGTACAAAATCGTAATAGGTCGCATAAGATTGCACGAGATTGATGTATCCCGCATGAGCGCATTCAACCCCCTTGGGTGTGCCAGTGGTGCCGCTGGTATAAAAGAGAGCGGCGATTCGCTGAGAGGGTGAATCCTCATAAGCGCTGGGGTGAGATGACGATTCGGCTTGAGAAGACGGCATAGCCTGTGGCGCGATAGCGTGTTTATGGGCGATTTTTAGTGATTCGAGAGAGCGTATCGTCATGCCCGTCGCGGTAAGAGGGGCGTCAGTGAGAAATGTCAGTTCCGCTTCAGTGATCAACACCGTGGGCGCTGCATCCGCCAGGATCTGTTGGTAAAGGTGGCTGGGTGACTCCGGGTCAATAAAGACTTGCGTCGCTCCGGCTTTCAGAATTGCAAGGTGCAGTGCGACGATATCGGCAGAGTCTTGCCGCAAGTGCACCGCCACGACCTCATCGTTTCCAATCAGGTGCTGACGGAGATGGCCCGCGAAGTGGTTGGCTCTGGCGTCGAGCTCGGAGTAGCTGAGAGACTCCCCCGATTCGGGAACGGTTAGCGCAATCAGATCAGGGAACCGTGCCGCTGAGCGTTCAAAAATTTCGTGTAGCCAACGCGCACCCATTTGATGGTGATGAGATCCCCAGATGTCTCTCGGTGCAGGCTGACTGAGTACGGTTTTGGTCGGTAAGGGCTCAGCGCTTTCCGCCGCGATAGTGCAGTAGCGTAACCAGGCAGCGGTCAGTAGTAGGAGGAGAAGCGTTATCCATAGGAGTGTCATAAGTCTGGGGAGTGCGCGAACAACCTGCGCAGCTTAGTCGAAATACGACTCCATCTTACCGCGGCGGCGCGTGTCCAGGGTGACACAATGAAAGCCACCACCCATCATGCGAGAGTGCCTGAGCTTTAAGGGGATTACCTCCATTTGGTGGCTTTCTAATAATCTAATCAGCGCCGTTTGATCGCGGTCCACGACGACTGTCTCGGGGCCTAAGCTAAAAAGGTTCATGTCAATCCACTCGCTGCCGATCGCTTGCTCTAAATACTCGGTACTGTAGCGATCCTGATTTTCCATGGGGGGGCTGAAGAGTATCTCCCACTGTTTTAAAAATGGTGGGATGGTATCTGATGATAATCGAGCGGGATTGGCGAGTAACAGACCGGGCTTGAGCGCGACCAAGGTCGAGTCAATGTGGCTGCCATAGTAGACGTCTTTCATAAAGTGCACGGTAAACTCGTTTCCTAAGACGCGTTGTAACCAGCGTCCTCCCAGTTCATTGCCCGTTGCACTCACGAGGTACAGCAAATCGCGACCAAATCGTAATACATTGGCCGCATCAAAGGCGGGCTCGATATTGCGAGGCGTCGGTGCTGATACGTCGTACTCAAATAACCGGTCCTCGAGCATGGGCTTGGGGGCTGCGAACCAATTCGCGCCCTCTTCGAGATACTCCATGAGCAAGCGACGGTAGGAGCCCGTTTCGAGAGATCGGCCCCTGATGACGTTGGGTGTTTCGATAACGGTATCGCCAATAACGAGCAGTACGTCTCTGGGACAATAGTTGTAATACCCTTGGCACTCCCAATGGGGGGTCTTGATGACCCGATCATGCGGCCAGTCATCGGGCCTATTGACAGTGATCCCCCTTGCTTCGAGTGCTTGAATAAACACCTGCAAATCTTCTTCGGTTTCTTCAATAATTTGATCAGGAAAAACACCCTGGGGCAGCGCATCGAGCGCACGATCAGGGTATTCCGCTAGTCGAGTGCTCGGGTCGGCAAAGGGAAAACGGGCACCCAAAGGATTCCCCACAACGACCTCTTCTAGCGGATCCCACTCGTTGCAACTCCAGACTCTGGGCATCAGTGCTTACTCAAGGTTAAATTTAAAGAGAACTCGATCAGTTGGGAGGAGCGATGCGTCACAAAAAAGGCCACCTTTAGGTGGCCCTGACAATACTAAGCACGGTGCTTAAATGTCGTCAGCTTCCCACAGGGCAGAGCCGTGACACGTCAGCGTTTCACGCTCCATTTGTGCGACGTCTGATCCAGGATAGGCATCCCACCATTCGCCGAAGTCCCCAAAGGAACCCCAAGACACAACATACTGTACGTCGGTACCGTCACCGTCTGCACCCACTGCTACGGGAAACAGGACGTGAACGTCCATATCACCGCCGCCGGGCAGCTTAGACGCCGCTTTTTTCCAGTTGCCCGCCTGCTCAATCACGGACTCTTCTGAGACGTCACCGTTAATATTGCATTTCCACATTTGGACTGGATCACCCGCAGAGGCGAATGGGGACAACAACATCAAAGCGCTAACTGCCGATACAAAACCTTTCGTTTTCATAGGGATCTCCCAGTTATAAGTCCGCGGTAAGGTATCAAGGGCTGTTGCTCAGTGCAAAGTAATTGCCATTAATTGGGTCGCGGTGTCACTTTTTGCTAAATTGGACGCCAAAATCCGCCCAAAAACAAAATCCGTCGTCTTCTAGGCTGCAGCCTGTCCCGAAGCGAGCCGCTGGCCTAACAAGCGCCCAAAGGTAATCGCGGGCGTCACCAGCATGCCATTGGTATAAGCCGCCCCAGACGTGGCGCCTGCGCCAATCACTTCGCCAATGGCATATAAATTTGGGATCGGTCGTGCTTCGCGATCGAGCACCCGCAAACTGCCATCGATGCTCAGACCCGCAAAGGAGACCAAGGTCCAGCCTTGCATGGCAATGCTGTAGAACGGCGGCTTAACTAGGGGTGAGGGTCGGAATACACGGCCATAAGCGTCTGTGCCGCCAATGGCGATGCTGTGATTGTAATCATTGACCGTTGCGGCGACCGTGGAGGGATTCAGGCCCGCTCGAAAGGCGAGTTCATTTAACGACATGGCACTGTGGAACATGGGGTTACTTTGATGCTCTTTAGCGATTCTCTCCCGGGTCCAGTCGGGAATAATGGGGGGCGATTTTTCAAGCATGTCAGCGTCGAAAATAGCCCAGTGCCGATGACCCGGTTGCCGATAGATACCTCGCTCAATCTGATGCACGCTAGGGTGATCTTCCCTCACAAAACGCTCGCCTCGGGCGTTGACGACGATTTCCCAAGGGGATCGAGCCGCAGGGTTTAAGGGTGCATAAGCAAACATCTGGCAAGGGTAGCGATAGGCATCTGGAATGAGCCCCGGTAAGCAGGCGTACTTTTCGGCGCCGACGATCGCCGCGCCGGCAGACATTCCTAACAGCAGGCCACTGCCCAGTGATGTTGGGTAGGCCGTCTGCGCATACAGCGGCACGCCATGTAGCTCCTCGAACAATCTTGGATTGGCAGCGCAGCCACCCGTGGCAACGACGACATGGGACGCTTTTACGTCTTGACGGCCAAGCGGTCCATCTACCGTAACGCCTGTGATGGCGCCGGAGGGTTGCTGCAGCAGGGCCGTTGCCGACGTGCCCGTGAGCAGGGTGACCTGCTGGTTGCTAATGGCCTGATTGAGGCTCGGCAGCAGTGCGTCAAGAATTGACAGCCCGCTTTTGGTCCCTTGTTGATATCGACGCGTCGTAAAATGATCGTGGCCGATCCCGGTGACCGGATGTCCGTCCATGACTTCGAAGCCTTGTTGGGCCAGCCAGTTGATGGTAGTTCCCGCATGATCGACGGTTAAGCGGGTGAGTGCGGGGTCCGCGGTAGCGCCATTGATGCGCATGCAATCGGCAAAATGCGCATCAGGGCTGTCCTCGATACCGAGCCGTTGCTGAAAAACCGTACCGGAACCTGCAATCTGGCCAGTAGACCAAAACAACGTGCCGCCCAATGAGGGGCTCTTTTCAACCAGCAGCACGCGGGCTCCACCGAGTGCGGCAAAGAGCGCGCAGGGGATCCCTGCGGTACCGCCACCAATAACGATGACATCGTAGTGATCGGCTGGCTTGGCATGACCGGTGGCGGCGCCCCACAGCGGGATGGAAGCGGCCGCGAGCAGTGTGTCTCGTCTACTCAGTTTCAGGCTCACAGATCCCTCCCTTAACCTTAATGACAATTGGCAGTGCGTAGCGCTTAATCGGGTCGTGCCTTGATGCGTAGAAACCGTCTTGTCCAAACGGACTGAAAAATGGGATCGAGCCAACGATACAGGCGACCCGACACGACGACAGGCTTTCCGTCTTCAACGCCGTTGATGCCATCGCAGACCACCACTTTGGCCTCGTACCACAGCCACTTAGCCATCTTGTTTTTCATATCCATGAGCCCAGCGGTCTCATGGAATTCGGTGTGGGTGAATCCAGGGCACAACGCCGACACGTTGACGCCCTGTCCGGCCACGCTCAAATGGAGCTCTTCAGACAGTGCAACAACGTAGGCTTTAGCGGGTCCATAGTTACATCCCCCAGAGCGCGGCACACGCGCTGCAACCGACGCAATGTTGATCACGCGGCCCTGTCCACGCTCTACCATTGACGGAATAAAAAGGTGACACATTTCGGCGACTGAGAGCATCATCAGCTGGTAAAAAGCGTATTGATCAGACCAATCTCGGTCTTTGAGC
>JABJAS010000363.1 GCA_018666055.1 Halieaceae bacterium
CGGTCGGATCCCAATGGCATATCAGTGGGAATCTCTTGCGATACTTTTTCCAAAGTCACGGAGCCTGAGTTACGCGGTAATTGATAAAAATCGGCTCCGTTGAAGCTGGCAAAACGTTCCAGTTTGTCTAGCGAATCCTCCTCATCAAAAACTTCCGCATAGAGCTCCAGCGCGGCATGGGCGGTATAACACCCGGCACAGCCGCAACTTGACTCCTTGTCATGCTGGGTATGCGGCGCTGAGTCTGTGCCAAGAAAAAATCGTGGATGTCCCGATGTTACCGCCTGACGCAGTGCCAATTGATGTTGATCCCGTTTCAGCACTGGCAGGCAAAATAAATGGGGTTTGATGCCGCCCACAAGCATGTCATTGCGGTTGTAGAGGAGGTGGTGCGCGGTCACGGTGGCTGCGATGCGGTCGCTCCCCGCCTCGACAAACTGCGCCGCATCGCGTGTTGTGATGTGCTCGAACACGATTCTGAGCGCTGGAAACGTTGCGGTTAATGGCATCAATGCGGTATCGATGAAGGCTTTTTCTCGATCAAAAATATCGCAATTCGTGTCGGTGACTTCCCCATGAATGAGTAGGGGTAAGTCATGCTTTTGCATGGCTTCGATAACAGGGTAGAGCGCTTTGAGTGCGGTGACCCCCGCTGCCGAATTAGTAGTGGCGCCGGCGGGGTATAACTTAATGCCTTGGACAAATTCAGATTGCGCGGCCTCTGCAACAGATTCAGCGGTGGTTGAATCTGTGAGGTAGAGCGTCATTAAGGGATCGAAGCGAGACCCCGGTGGTCGCGCCGCGAGAATTCTCTGCCGGTAGGCCAGCGCATCGCTGACAGTCCGGACGGGTTCCTTGAGATTTGGCATGACAATAGCCCGACCCGCCCAACGTGCGATATCAGGGACAGTGGTACTGAGTGCCGCTTCGTCCCTGAGGTGAATATGCCAATCGTCGGGGAGTGTCAGTGTCAGGGAAGTCATGTTTACGTTCATCTCTTTGATGCCCGCAGTGTAGCAGAGGTCAGCCACCAAGTTTGAACCTGTGGCGCTGATGCACGCGCAGTCGTACACTACTCGCCCTTTTTTCAGCAGGCGGCATTATGACGACGGTAAATAAAGTCGTGTTGGCTTATTCCGGAGGTCTCGATACCTCCGTGATCGTGCGTTGGTTGCAAGACACCTATGACTGCGAAGTGGTGACTTTCACAGCAGACATTGGTCAAGGTGAGGAGGTCGAGCCGGCGCGCGCCAAGGCGGAGAGTTTGGGCGTTAGTGAGATCTATATTGAGGATTTGCGTGAGCGGTTTGTCAGGGACTTTGTGTTCCCCATGTTTCGCGCCAATACCGTTTATGAGGGAGAGTACCTCCTGGGCACCTCGATCGCTCGGCCCCTCATTGCGCAGCGCTTAGTTGAAATTGCCACAGAGACCGGTGCTGATGCCATTGCTCACGGTGCCACGGGGAAAGGCAATGACCAAGTCCGATTTGAGCTGGGTGCTTATGCATTAAGACCCGGTATTCGGGTTATTGCCCCATGGCGAGAATGGGATTTGAATTCTCGCGAGGCGCTGATGGCCTATTGTGAGCAGCGAGATATTGCGGTGGATTTTGCCAAGGCGCAGAAGAAATCTCCCTATTCAATGGATGCCAACCTGCTTCATATTTCATACGAGGGCGACGTTTTAGAGGACCCTTGGGTTCCGCCCGAGGAAGACATGTGGCGCTGGACGGTCAGTCCTGAGGCAGCGCCAGATCGAGCAGAAGAAGTGACGCTGTCGTTTGAGCACGGAGATGTTGTAGCGATTAATGACCAGGCAATGTCACCGGCACAGATCTTGGCTTGGCTAAATGAACGTGGTGGTGCGCATGGTATTGGTCGGGCGGATATTGTCGAGAACCGCTACGTGGGTATGAAATCGCGAGGTTGCTACGAGACCCCCGGTGGCAGCATTTTGTTGCGTGCACATCGCGCTATTGAATCCATCACACTGGATCGAGAGGTGGCGCATCTGAAAGATGAGCTAATGCCTCGCTACGCTAAACTCATTTATAACGGCTATTGGTGGGCCCCGGAGCGGCATGCGCTGCAGGCAGCCATAGACCAGACGCAATCAGTGGTCAATGGAGACGTTCGTGTTTCTCTGTACAAGGGCAACGTGTCGGTAACAGGGCGTCGGTCTCAGGATTCATTGTTTGATGAGACGATCGCCACCTTTGAGGCGGATGATGGGGCGTATGACCAGAAAGACGCAGAAGGGTTTATCAAATTGAACGCGCTGAGGTTGCGTATTGCGGCCAATAAAGGGCGGCAGCACCATTAGAAGCATCAGTTCTGCGCCGCCGCCTGATTGAGTCATGCGTTGTCATCGAGCGGTCCTGTCATTAAGCGGCGCTTTCGCGCGTTAAGGGATATCACATCATGCGGCAAAGTAGGTTGCCCTAACCACTATTGTGCACTGCGGCGTCTCCCCTAAGGGGGTATGTGAGATGTCCGGTTCGTCGGAAAAAAGGTGTACTCTTGGCAAGCCGTAACGGAAGTTGCTGTAC
>JABJAS010000364.1 GCA_018666055.1 Halieaceae bacterium
CGGTCGGACACCACTGCCGCAGCTGCTCGTGCAACTGCGACTCTGGCGCGTCACGCCAAAGGGTTAACTCCTCTACCGCTATCGGAAACCCGATTTTAGTACCGCCCCCTGTTCGAGGAATCAGTGACAGCATTCTATTTTGCGTCAGGTGGACGTCGAGCGTTCGCTTTTCGGGAACCGTGCGCTGCCTGCCATAGAGCACTGCAATCGGATGGTGGTAGCGGTGGCGCTGAATATCGATATCCAGACGGGATCGCACACTCGAGCCGGTGCCATCCGCGCCGACCAGCAGGGTGCAGGATATCTCTTCGGCCCCTTGGTGCGACTCCCAAGACAAATGCCAACAGGCTTGCGCTCTCGTCAGAGACCAATGTTTTGCACCTAATGTGCACCGTGCGCCATTAGCGATGGCCCGATCTAAGAGCACACGACCGATATCCTCATGATTTAAGAACAAGAACCACGGCGCGCAGTCTTTGTGCTCTGGCACCGGAATCGTGACGATGTGCTCATGGGATGCATCAAACCAGCGAGTCCCAAAGCGCTTTTCTCCGCCCGCCAGCAGGAGGCTATCCCAAATACCCCAGCGAGACAGGATGGGCGCCATTGCCGGTTGAATATGATCGCCCCGCGCCGTATCGAGAGGCAGATCACTCCGATCGATCAAACGGACACTGAACCCGCTACTGGTCAGTGCAGTTGCCAAGGCAGAGCCGGCAATACCCGCACCGATAATGGCAACATCAACCCGCTCCCTGCTGCTCACGAGACTCCCTTAACTTTCACGACACGCCTCCCACAATGCGCTAGCGATAGCCTACCTCACAATACTTTTCGCACTCAAAAATAAATGCTGCCCTTATGACGCTCCTCATTGCTCTGCACAGGCCGATACGGTAAAAACCTTGAACCTCATCGTTACAGCACCCATAAGGGTAGTGTAGTGTCGGGACAGTGTTAAAAGGAAGCAAGTCGATGCCAGACGCCCCTCAGGATCGTCGCAAATGGTCTGTCTTAAGCGGCTTGTTCCTCGTTTACATGGCCTCTAATGGCATTACGCTGCACACCTTGCCACTGCTCTATCCCGAACTCATCGAAACGTTTGGCTGGCGTGCGAGCGAAGTCACCCTGCCAGCGACGGTTTTCTTCATTGTCGGCGCACTCACCTCACCACCCGCCGGGTGGTTACTAGACCGCTATTCGTCACGACTGATCATTGCACTGGGCGGGCTCTTGCTATGCATTGGATTAGTGGCATACGGCATGACACAGACCTTATGGCAATTAGTCGCCGTGTATGCCCTACTCGGGCTGGCATTATCGCTGTGCGGCCTCGTATCCAATATGGTCATGCTCACAAGCTGGTTCGCTACCGGGCGTGGACGCGCCACTGGCATTCTGCTCATGGCATCAAGCCTGGGGGGCGCACTGTTTCCGTTTATCGTCGGAACAGGGTTAGAGCAGAGCGGCTGGCGCACTACCGTCATGCTGGCAGGAATCGGGGTCGGGATCGTGATACTCGGTAGCGCCTGGTTACTGTTACGGGATGGCCGCTTGGCGAGTCAGAAGGTTGCTCTGCCGCCGTCACTCAGCCCTCGTGGCGTCGGATCGCTGAACGCAGCACTCAAAGAGCGACGCTTTTACGCCATTATCTTTATTACCGGCAGCCTGTGGTTCATCATCATTGCGCTCACGCAACATCAGTCTATCCATCTCGCTCGCGACATCGGCCTTGCTAAAACACTGCTGCCGGCCGTATTCAGTCTTTTCTTTGGCAGTTCAGTCATTGGGAAACTCGGCTTTGGCTTACTGTCAGATCGTTTTGATCTCCATAAAGTGATGGCTGTTTCGATACTGCTGCTAGCAGTCGCATTACTCCTCTTGGCCCAGCTATCCGCACTCGATCGTGCCCTGCTCTATCTTTACGCTGTCATGGCGGGCATTGGCTTTAGCGGCACTTTTACCTGCATCCAGCTGCTGGTCGCATCGCACTACAGCGGCACTCACTATGGCCGTATTTTAGCCATCGTGGTACTCATCGATACGCTCTGTGGGGCCTTGGGTACAAGAGTCGTTGCGCTACTCCGTGAATCGCAAGGCGATTACCAGATGGCGCTAACGATCATGGCTGCCCTGGCGCTGATTGCTGCAGCAGTCGTCGTGCAACTCCGCTCCGGTGAACAAGCTTACGAGACGCGCGGCCCCATTGCTTGATGTGCCTGACCGTTAATCGGGGCGGATCGCTAACACGCAGCGCTCGTCGGATAACAAATTCAGCATCGCCTCATCATTGTTAAAAGAGGATTTGTATTGATTCATGAAGGCGACGCCTTCCTCCCGAATGCGACGCCGCTGGAGCGCACTACAAAACCGGCGCACTTCTTCCTCAC
>JABJAS010000365.1 GCA_018666055.1 Halieaceae bacterium
CAACTCTCGTTCGTCGCGCCAAATTTCGCTGACAACTTTGTTGATTCATTGCGGCAGTATGGTTTTGCTGCCGTGGTGGATCACCCTCTGGATAACCACCGTATCGAGCGGATTTATCAAGATTGGCTGGCGTTTTTTGCGAGTGAAGAGGTCAGTGCCTTCAACATGGATCCACAAAGCCAGGACGGCTATTTTTCGCTGCAATCGGCGGAGCATGCCAAAGGGTTTCTGGACAGAGATTTTAAAGAATATTTTCAGTTCTATTGGTGGGGGCGCTGCCCCGAAATGCTCCGCACTGATCTTGAGGCGCACTTTAGTGCGGCGGTGACTCTGGGCGCCACATTGCTCGGCTACATCGCACACAGCTTACCTGCATCAATCAGCGCGCAGCTGACTGAACCGTTACGCGACATGATTGTGGATAGCCAGCAGACCATGCTGCGAGTGTTGCATTATCCGCCGATCCCCAAGGGTCAGCCCGTGTTCAGAGCGGCGCCTCATGAGGATATTAATTTGTTGACCCTGCTGCCGGCAGCCGACGGCCCTGGCCTAGAACTCCAGTTACTCAATGGAGAGTGGGTGTCAGTGCCGCAGCAACCGGGACAGCTGATCGTGAACATTGGCGATATGCTGCAAGAAGCAACGGGGGGTTACCTGCCCTCAACCACGCATCGCGTTGCGACGCCTGATGCATCGCATCAATCGGCGAGTCGGATGTCGTTGCCACTGTTTTTACATCCTCGCCCCGACGTAGTGCTGTCAGAGCGCTATAGCGCCCAACAATATTTGCAGCAACGCCTCAATGAATTGGGTGTCATCTAGCGTGAAGTGCAATGAGGCGAAAGTATGCCGTTGAGTTGCATGCGCCGCTTCGTCAACGCGCCTCTCGTCATTGTGGTCTGGATGTTATGGGGTAGTGACATAGCGGCATCGGCTGAACGTCCAATGGGGGACGCACGTATTGCGGTGGCGGCTAACTTTCGCGATACCGCAGAGGCCATCGCACTGCATCTCGAGGCGCGCTCTGACTATCGTTACGACATCATTGTTGGCTCAACGGGTAAGCTGGCCAGCCAAGTCATCAACGGTGCGCCATTTGATGTGCTGATGGCCGCAGATCGAGTCAGGCCTCAACGACTCGTAGAGGAGGGGTATGCGGTGGCGGGCTCGCAGCGAACGTACGCGCTGGGTGAGCTAGGGTTGTGGTGGCCCGGAGCGGGTGAGCTATTTGCGGTCGGTGACCTCAGTATGCTCAACCCTCGAGAAGTTTGTCTGGCGAACCCCGCGCTGGCGCCCTATGGCAGTGCGGCTTTAACAGCGCTGAGAGAGGCAGGTTTTTCCGAGAGGTATTTAGCCGGGTTGGTGCGAGTTGATAATGTTAATTTGGTAACGGCGATGGTGACGCAGCGTCAGGTGCGCGCGGGGTTTATCGCGCGCTCAGCACTAGTCGTCGCTGCTAAACGGGAGACGGTGCAAATGGATGAGACAGAGATCTTATGGTTGTCGGATCACGAGCCTATCCATCAAGCACTCGTTTTATTGGGTCGCGCACAACACAATTCGGCGGCACGCTTCTGGGTTGAACAAATAGATCATCCTGCCATTCGAGAATTAATTCGGGCTGATGGTTATCAACTCCGTCCGCTGGAGAGCGCCGGTGACAGGTGATATGCAAGCCATCTGGCTGACAGGGTTGCTGGCCCTGGTGACCACGTTATTGCTTATGCCTCTAGCCACGCCACTGGCATGGTGGTTAGCACGATCGCCTTCACGCGTTAAATCCGCCGTTGAGGCGGTGGTCGCTATGCCGTTAGTGTTGCCGCCGACCGTGTTGGGTTTTTATCTGCTGGTGATACTGAATCCCGATTCTTTTTTGGGTGGCTTGTGGGTTCGCGCGACGGGTGAATCGCTCACCTTCTCCTTTGCGGGGCTTGTGATCGCCTCCATGATTTACTCGTTGCCGTTTATGGTGCAGCCCCTCCACAGTGCCTTTCGTGCGGTACCTGAACCGGTGATGGAGGCGGCCGCTACGCTGGGTGCATCACCGAGTGATCGATTTTTTAATGTGGGTATCCCGTTAGCGCGGCGTGGGTTTTTGACGGGTGCGGTATTGACCTTTGCTCATACTGTCGGCGAATTTGGTGTGGTCTTAATGATGGGGGGCAATATCCCCGGAGAGACGCGGGTGCTCTCCATTGCGATCTATGAGCACGTCGAGACGCTCAACTATGACGCGGCGCATTCGTTGGCATTAGGCCTGTTGTGTTTTGCTTTTCTGTCGCTCTGGTTGGTGTACCGATTTGCGGGGGAGCGTGTAGAGGTCATTCGCGGATGAGTCGTCGATTGGTGATTGAGGGCCAGCTTGAGCGTGCCGATTTTACGCTCAAGCTGGCGCTTGAGTTTGAACTGTCCTCACCCGTAGGTCTGATGGGCGCCACAGGGGCGGGCAAAACAACCTTGCTTCGAGTGCTCGCTGGATTAGAACCCTCGTTTCGCGGACGGATCACCTTCTGCGACGAAGTGTGGAGTGATACGGAGGACGCTTCTGCTTGTTTCATCCCTCCACATCAACGTCGCGTTGGGATCGCTTTTCAAGACAGCCGGTTGTTGCCAGCGCGCACGGTGCGAGGGAATCTGGTGTTCGCTATGCGTCGCGCCAGAGAGGGGGGGCTCACTTTAGCCTTTGACGACGTCGTGGAGGGGCTATATCTGGCGAATTTATTGGAGCAGTCTACGGAGTCTTTATCCGGGGGCGAACGGCAAAGAGTGGCGCTCGCCAGGGCTTTGTTATCCAAGCCACGGTTACTCTTATTAGATGAGCCGCTGTCTGCCAACGATACCGAGCGACGACTCGCCATGCTGGCTCAGCTGGAGACCTGGCTATCCGCTGAGCCAGTCTCGGTGCTGTATGTGTCACATGTACAAGAAGAGGTGCAACGTCTGACTCGCCAGTTGATCATCATGGATAGAGGGGCAGTGAGGTCGCAGGGTGCCACGGACGCGCTATTAAGCGCAGTGGCGGGTCCCGGGGCGGGATCGAAGGATCACGGTGTCGGCGAGGAGGCGATAGTAGTCGCCACTGACGAAGATCAGTTATCAGTAGTTTTGCAGCGAGCAGCAGGGGGGACCTTGGCACATCAATCCGATTTAGCACCCGGGGACCGCGTGCTGATTCATCGCGTTACACCTGACACCTTAAGGCGTGACTTTACGCTGCAACCACAATCCGAGCAGGATGAGTCCGAGACCGAATAGCGTGTAAAGCTCGACCGGTTCGCCTGTGACCAGCCAGATCAACACCAGCGATAGAGGCGGGGAGAGAAAGATAAGACTGGTAATGCTGAGCGCAGAAGAAGTCGCCTTCATGGCTCCCATCCACAGAATAAAAGCGATCCCCATTTCAAATAGCCCGATATAGGCACTGCCGGCAAACCCTTGCCAAGGGATCGTCATCGATGTTCCAGTAAACCAGAGTAGACCGAATAGCAGCGGTAACGCGCCCGAAAAATTGAGCAATAAATTGGTCTCAGGTGCGGTAGTGATCCGGGCATTGAGCACCCAATAAAAACTCCAGATCAGGGTGCTCAGCAAAGCCAGGCTGATGCCGATCGGTTGCGCGAGTTCTAATGCAAGCGGGGCGCCGCGAGTCGCAATGACGACAATACCCAAATAGCTGATGCACGCTGCGCCTAACGCGCCTGCCGTCAGCCGATGTTTGAGAATTGGCGCTGCGATCAGCGCCAGCGTAATGCCCCAAGAGTAATTGATGGCCATGGCCTCTTGTGCGGGCAATCGATCATAAGCCGCGAAGAGCACCAGATAGTAAAGCCCAGGATTGAGCCACCCGGTGAGTAATCCAATACCTCGTTGTGTCCAGGAGGTGTCTCGGAGTGCCGCAAGACGAGTGGGTTGCATCAGCCTGATGACGAAGAAACACCAACTAAACGTCGTTGCTAGAGTGACCAGCTGCAGTGGTGAGAGGTAGTCGAGCGTGAGGCTAAACGCGGTAGCGACCGTGCTCCACAACAGCACCGCGCCCAACCCCAACTGCACTGCAAGACGATCGTTGTGTGTCATCTAGTGGATTCCATGCGCTCCTGAGGGTTA
>JABJAS010000366.1 GCA_018666055.1 Halieaceae bacterium
AGGCCTCGAAAGTCAGCAAGCCAGAAGCCGGGCATTTTGCCAAGGCGGGCGTTGTTGCGGGCGAGGGGTTGTGGGAGTTCCGCTTAGACGGCTCAGATGAGGCCTTTGAGGTCGGCTCTGAGTTGACGGTCGATCGATTTGAGCAGGGTCAAATAGTAGACGTGGCCGGTCGCTCGAAGGGTAAGGGCTTTCAGGGTGTTATTAAGCGCTGGAATTTCCGTATGCAAGATGCGACTCACGGCAACTCGCTGTCGCACCGTGCGCCAGGCTCTATCGGCCAGTGTCAAACACCGGGCCGTGTCTTCAAAGGTAAGAAGATGTCTGGTCACATGGGTGCCGAGCGTGTCACTACTCAAGGCCTCGAAGTGGTCCGCGTGGACGTGGAGCGCAACCTGTTGCTCATTAAAGGCGCGGTACCAGGTGCTCCGGGTGGCGAGGTGGTTATCCGTCCAACAGTTAAAGGGGCGGGCAGCAGCCCGTCCAAGTCTTGAGTAGCGGGGGCGAGACGTGGAATTAAGTGTAGTCAAGCCGGGTAACGAAGTGGGGGGGACTGTTGCGGTCTCTGATACCAACTTCGCCCGTGAATATAACGAGGCATTGGTTCACCAGGTGGTCACTGCCTTCCTTGCTGACGCTCGGCAGGGCACTCGAGCGCAAAAGACGCGCTCAGAAGTGGCGGGTGGCGGTAAAAAGCCATGGCGTCAAAAGGGCACGGGACGGGCAAGAGCCGGCACCATTCGATCACCTATCTGGCGCTCCGGTGGTGTGACTTTTGCAGCGAAACCGCAAGATCACTCGCAAAAAGTGAATCGCAAAATGTACCGCGCAGCGATGCGGTCGATTTTGTCTGAGCTGGCGCGTACCGATCGGTTGATGATCGTTGAGACGTTTGATGTTGAGCAACCTAAGACAAAGTTGTTGGTGGAAGCTTTAAACGGTTACGGCGTTGATAACGTGCTGATAGTCGCCGACGGCGTCGACAAAAACCTGTACTTGGCGTCGCGTAATTTGCACAAGGTCGACGTGCGGGATGTTGAGGGTGCTGATCCAGTGAGCTTAATTGCCTATGAAAAGGTCATGATCACTGTTGATGCGATCAAGAAGTTTGAGGAGGCATTGGCATGAATCCGGAGCGCGTTTTTCAGATCCTGCTGGGCCCACATGTCTCAGAAAAGTCAGCGATCGTGGCTGATCAGAGCAATCAATATGTGTTCCGCGTGTCGCTAGACGCGACAAAAGCGGAGATCCGTCAGTCTGTGGAGCAGTTGTTTAAGGTCACAGTCAACGGCGTTACAACATTGCGCGTGAAGGGTAAAACCAAGCGCAATAAATATGGTTTGAGCAAGCGCCCGTCGTGGAAGAAAGCCTACGTGCGGGTCGAGCAAGGTCAAGAAATTGACTTTGCGTCGATGAGCTGAGGTGGTTAGTCATGGCAGTCGTTAAAAGTAAACCCACGTCGGCAGGACGTCGCCACCAAGTTAAGGTGGTAACAGAAGGTCTGCACAAGGGGCGTCCACATGGGCCGCTTCTTGAGAAGAAATCTAAAACGGGCGGCAGAAACAATGCGGGGCGTATCACCACTCGACATATTGGTGGCGGACACAGACAGCATTATCGCAAGATAGACTTTAAGCGCACCAAAGACGGCATTGGCGCTAAGGTTGAGCACATAGAGTACGATCCAAATCGAACCGCACACATCGCGCTGTTGCTTTACGCTGATGGTGAGCGTCGCTATATCATTGCGCCAAAGGGCGTGGCGGCAGGGGACGTGTTGCACTCAGGTGCTGCGGCGCCGATTAAGCCGGGTAATTGCTTACCCATTCGCAGTATCCCAGTGGGTTCTGTTGTCCATGCGATTGAGCTGAAGCCAGGAAAAGGTGCCCAGTTGGCGCGTTCCGCAGGCGCTTCAGTGCAGTTGGTGGCACGTGAGGGGCAGTACGCGACGATTCGACTACGCTCGGGTGAAATGCGCAAGGTGCCTATCGACTGCCGCGCGACGTTGGGAGAGGTTTCTAACTCAGAGCACAGTCTCCGGAAATTAGGTAAGGCGGGGGCTTCTCGTTGGAGAGGCGTTCGGCCCACTGTTCGTGGTGTGGCGATGAACCCCGTTGATCACCCGCATGGCGGTGGTGAAGGAAAGACTTCAGGCGGCCGTCATCCGGTGACGCCATGGGGCGTTCCTACCAAGGGTTATAAAACACGAAAGAACAAGCGCACCGACGGCATGATTGTCCGCCGGCGCGGCAAGAAATAATCGGTCAGGAGACTAAATACTGTGCCTCGTTCATTAAAAAAAGGTCCCTTTATCGACCTGCACCTTATGAAGAAGGTGGAAGTCGCTGCTGAGGCGAACGACCGTCGTCCGATCAAGACATGGTCACGTCGTTCCATGGTCGCTCCCAATATGGTTGGGCTGACTATTGCAGTTCATAACGGTCGGCAGCATGTCCCTATTTTGATCAATGAGGACATGGTCGGCCATAAGTTAGGCGAATTTGCCGTTACCCGAACCTTCAAGGGCCACATTGTGGACAAGAAGGCTAAGCGCTAAGGCTGGGTGGAGAGAGAGATGGAAGTAGCAGCCAAGTTAAAGGCGGCCAGAATATCGGCACAAAAGGCGCGTCTGGTCGCAGACCAGGTCCGCGGTAAGCCGGTGGGTGAGGCACTAAGTTTGCTCGAGTTCAGTACTAAGAAAGCGGCAACATTGGTGCGCAAGGTGCTCAATTCTGCCATTGCGAACGCCGAAAACAATGAAGGCGCAGACGTTGACGAGCTGTCTGTGTCAACTATCTACGTCGATGAAGGTTTTACGATGAAGCGTCTCAGCCCTCGGGCAAAGGGCCGCGGAGACCGAATTTTTAAACGCACCTGCCATATCACGGTCAAGGTTGCGGATAGCGAAAGCTAAGGAGACGACCGCATGGGTCAAAAGGTACATCCAACGGGTATTCGCCTCGGCATAGTCAAAGACCATAATTCGGTCTGGTATGCCGATAGCAAATCTTACGCGAAGAACTTGATTAACGACATTGAGGTGCGCGAGTACATCCTTAAGAAGTTGGATGCAGCCTCGGTCAGTCGGGTCAAAA
>JABJAS010000367.1 GCA_018666055.1 Halieaceae bacterium
AGTTCGACCAATCCGGTGAACATAGGACTCGTTGTCGTGGGGTACATCATAGTTAATAACGTGACTGATACGCTCAACATCTAAGCCACGCGCGGCGACGTCGGTGGCTACCACAATATCGAGCTGGCCTTTCTTTAAACGATTGATGGCGCGCTCACGCACAGTTTGGGTCAGATCACCGTTGAGTGCCGCCGAGGAAAAACCACGGGCCTCCAGTTTTTCAGCAATCTCCAATGTTGATGATTTAGTGCGGACAAAGATAATCATGCCATCAAACTGCTCAACCTCGAGGATGCGTGTCAGGGCATCCATCTTCTGGTGGCCCTTAACCATCAGATGCGCCTGAGCGATACGCTCAACCGTTGTCGTCTTGTTTTCGATACTGACTAATTCAGCATCGCCGAGATACTTGTCGGCAACACGTTTGATCGCCGGTGGCATCGTCGCTGAGAACAGAGCGCGCTGACATTCAGGGGGGGTCTTAGCCAGAATCGTCTCTACATCATCGATAAAGCCCATACGCAACATTTCATCTGCTTCATCCAAGATCAGGCCTTTGATCTGGCTGAGGTCCAAACTACGACGACGCAAATGGTCAAGCATACGACCGGGGGTACCCACGACGACTTGGGCCCCGCGCTTCAAACCGCGTAGCTGGCCACCAATATCGGCGCCACCGTAGATCGGCAGAACATGAAAACCTTTGATATGTTTTGCGTAACTTTGAAAAGCTTCGGCCACCTGAATCGCCAATTCGCGAGTCGGGGTAAGCACCAAAACCTGTGGTGTTTTTTGGTTCTCATCCAGCTGGCTTAAAAAAGGTAGTGCAAAGGCAGCCGTCTTGCCAGTTCCAGTTTGGGCTGTGCCGAGCAGGTTTTTACCTGCCAGGAGGATGGGGATGCTCGCCGCTTGAACAGGAGAAGGTTGCTCATAGCCGAGTTGCATGACAGCTTTGAGGACCGGGGCAGCAATACCCAATGATGCGAAGTCAGCGGATGACATTAAATTACCTGTGCTTGGGGCGCGTGGGAGCCCCGACCTTAGAGGCGGCGGAGCATACTCCTAAGTAACTATTTTTTATAGTTTTTCCGGATGTTGTTTTGACAGGCCGAGGGCGGGTATTACAAATCTTGGACAGATCTGGTCTTGCACAGGCTTGGTCTTGGCTAGGTTTGGCATCTCCGCGCTATCGGTTCGTTAGGTCGGCATTTTCGTTAGGTCGGCACTAGGGCAGAGCTGTAAGCACCTCCTCGGTCTTCACTGAATTGGCAATAAAGCGCTTATGATGAGATCGATAGTCCATCACTTGTAGCGTCGTCAGTCTGGGCTGCCGACCACCACCACGAGATCTTATGCGGGCATCTCGTTTTGTAAGCGGTTGATTCCACTGACGCTATTTGCCTCTCGTACCGAATGCATATAATCTCAGTCTCGAATTACCTCCATTAAAAGGCAGCCCGCATGTCCTCCTTTGGTTCGATTTTCGCGCACGTTGCAACGGTTTTTTTGCTGATCTCAGCCCCTGTGTTTATTAGCCATGCCAGCGCTGATTCATTCCCGGGCGGGATAAATCACAGAGCAAGTGCAGAGTCTTCTGGTTTGACGCAATATCGAGCCTCACTGCCCTCGTCTAACCCGATAGCGGATGATCACGAGACGTCGGGGACTTTTCGCGTCGTGCTGGAGGAACCGGTTGCTGGCGAGATCCATGGAGGCGTCGGCAACCTTCGTGGCTGGGCCGTTGCGTCAGATGGTATTGAGAAAGTCGAGATCTGGACCGATGGCGTTTATAGCTTTGACGTGCCCTATGGTGGCGCTCGCGGCGATGTGGCAGGTGCTTTTCCTGATGTTGCGAAGTCAGCTGAGTCTGGTTTTTCAATGGCGTACAGCTACAGCAATTTGTCTGCCGGAGCTCATTCGATTAGCGCAGTGGCTTATAGCACCTTGGGGACAACGGTGGAGAGTATCGCCCAATTTGAGGTGGTGAAATTTAATGAGGACTTTATTAGGGGTGCTGACGCAGTTGATTTGAGCGGTGGCAGTTGCACAGCGTCGGGCGACCAGATCTCTGTTGTGGATGCGCTAGTCAATGGCACGCTTTATGATCTGGTACTGAAGTGGCGAGTCGCGGAGCAAGGCTTTGAGATTGTTGAAATACGTTAGCCTTGGAAACCGGTAGACACGTCCCCATATGCTCACGGCTCCTTTGGCAATAACCTTCAAACTGCGATGGACACTGCGGCAATTGATGTTGCTGTGCATTGTATTGGTTGGCTTTTCAGCTAACACCAAAGCAGAGGATGTGTTCCGTCTGATGCTGGAGGAGCCGATTAACGGTGAAATCCATGGTGGAGTGGGTAACCTCCGGGGCTGGGCTGTTGCCTCTGAAGGTATTGAGAAGGTCGAGATTTTCATCGATGGCGAATATGCGTTTGATGCCCCCTATGGTGGCGCCCGTGGTGATGTAGGCGGGGCGTTCCCTGAAGTGCCCAACGCGGATCAGTCAGGTTTTTCATCGGCGTATGCCTACAGCTTGCTGTCATCAGGCACGCACACTATTGCGGCATTAGCGCATACGAGGGCGGGTACAACGAAGGAGAGTGCGGCGACCTTTGAGGTTGTGAAGTTCAAGCAGGCGTTTATCAGTGATCCTGATGCCGTGGATCTCACGGGCACCAGCTGCAGTGTGCGTAGTGATGAGATATCGGTGGGTAACGCGCAGGTCGATGGCGATACATACGACGTTCTTTTGGATTGGCGGACGGCGGAGCAAGGCTTCGAGATTGTAAAGATTACAGAGAGGGGCGAGATGACGGCGATCATTGACGCAGCCAGTTATGTATCAGCCTTTACATCTGAGGCAGTCGCCAATTGGATTTCTTCGGCGATGCTCAAAATGGCACAGCCGCCCAACCAATTTTTTGCGATGATCTGGCCGATCGGTGCCCCGTTGGATGACGAACCCGACCCCGACGTCTTTGACGGCGCGCCGTTCTCTGAACATCGTCATGTTTTGACTGACAGTGAGGTTGATGCGGTCGTACTGACCTACCAGAACTGGTTGTCGACAGTGAGTTGTGACACGCCATCGGATAAAGACAATATTGCTGATCTGAGCGCTCGCGTAGAAACTTGGATTCGGCGTGCCGCTGATGTCGCCACCGCGCCAGACCCCTGCTTCGACGCTCGCTCGGCAATTTACGCCTGGCCCTCAGGCACCTCTGAAACCACCGCCAGACGGGTGGTAATGCATGAGGCGTATCATGGCCTATCTAATTACCTCGGTGGGCGCTGTGCAGCCTTAACCGGAAAATCGGAAGAATATTATGATGCGATTAGATGGTTTGCCGAAGGCACTGCAGAATATTTTGGGAACTATATGGCAGGAGAGATTGAAGGACGCAGTGATTACGTGCAGACGCTGTTAGAGAGTGCCTATGGCGACTTTCAGGGTGAGATGATGAATCAGCCACTGGAAAGTGCAGGCGCGTACATTCAAGCAGCGGCCATCGAGTTGATGATTCAACGAGGATCGCTCTCACTAGCAAAAGTGTTAGACGGTAGTTATTACCATGATTGCGGATATGCGGAGCGTTTTGCCTTGACCACCGAGGAGGTGCAATACATTGCTGAAAATGTAGCTAGCTTGCAGCTTATCGATGGTGAGTACCGTTTCCCATCATCGGTTTTGCAGGGCCAATGACGATTTTTGAGCGACTATTAGCGCGCGCCAGCGAGTGAGGTACCGAGATAGTGAGGCGACGCCACGCCACTCAGTGATGATCAAAAATAGGTGTTAAAGCATCACTGTACTCGCGCCGTGAACGAGATGGGCAGTGACTTCATAGCACGCAGCAAATAGTGAGGGTGGTAGGTGATATCGCTATCCGCTGAGGCAAATGACAAGGTATCAATCCGATCAATTAACGCTGTAAATGCCCAATGGAGCTCGCGACGAGCCAGTGGTGCACCCAGGCAATGATGTTTGCCCGAGCCAAATGCCATATGGCCACCAGCCTGTTTGCGCTCGAGGTCGAGCTGCTCTGGGTTGTCAAAGCGTCGCTCATCTCGATTAGCCGCCCCGAAGCGCACGTTGATGAGACTGCCCGCAGGGATGCGCACGCCGCTCAGCGTCACTTCTGTGGCAGTGGCGCGCATCAAGCTCTGTACGGGTGATTCTAATCGTAAAACTTCCTCGATAAAGACCTTGAGGTAACGATCGGGGTCATTTTTCAGTTGCGCCCAGACCAGCGGATTCTCAATCAGCAACTTCACGCCTGCCGAAATCGCAT
>JABJAS010000368.1 GCA_018666055.1 Halieaceae bacterium
ATCGATGAGGGCCGCGTCACGATGTATGTCTGCGGTCCGACCGTTTATAACTACGCTCATATTGGGAACGCGAGACCGGTGGTGGTGTTTGATTGCCTTTATCGCCTGTTGTCTGCGCGCTATGGCAACGTGGTTTATGCCCGCAACATTACCGATATCGACGACAAGATTATTCAGGCGGCGGTGGAACGGAGCTGTGATATCGGTGAGGTGTCTCGAGAGTTCACCACCGCGTATCGCGAGGACATGGCGTTGCTAAATGCGCTCCCCCCTTCGATCGAGCCGATGGCGACGGAGCATATTCCGGAGATGATTGCTTTGACTGAGCGCCTGATCGAGCGCGGCCACGCTTATGTGGAGGCGGAGCATGTGTTGTTTTCTGTCGAATCAATGCCGAGTTATGGGGCGCTGAGCCACCGAAACCTCGACGACATGCTGGCCGGCGCCCGAGTCAAGGTGGCCGGTTATAAGCGCCATTCGGGCGATTTTGTGCTGTGGAAGCCCTCCAGCCCGGCTGAGCCCGGTTGGGAGAGTCCCTGGGGGCGAGGTCGACCCGGTTGGCACTTAGAATGCTCCGCGATGATTAGGGCACATCTAGGAGGGAGTATTGATATCCATGGTGGCGGGCGTGATCTGATCTTTCCTCACCACGAGAATGAGCGCGCGCAAAGCTGTTGTGCTTACGACGATGACTTCGTTCGCTATTGGATGCACAACGCTTACGTTGATATGGACGGGGAAAAGATGTCCAAGTCCCTGGGCAATGTGCGGACCGTGCGGGAGTTGGGGGGGCGCTACCCCGGCGAGGCGCTCCGCTTCGCGCTGTTGACGGCTCACTACCGCTCTCCGCTCAATTTTTCTGTGGAAGTGCTGGAGAGTGCGCAAGATGCTTTAGATGCGTTTTATGGTGCACTTAGACCGCATACGGGGATCGACTCCGCTGAGCTCAAGACTGTCGAGACTGCGGTCTATGAGGCATTGCTCGATGATATCAATACCCCTGAGGCGATCGCCGCACTGTATGCGGCCGCAAAGACGCTGAACAAGGCGTCTGACGCCAAGGCGATTGCGGAGGCGAAGGCAGAATTGTTGGTCGGCGGAGCGCTGTTGGGACTCCTTAGCGAAGACCCCGAGGCGTGGTTTCAGCGAGGGGTCGGGCAGGAAGGCCCTACTGCAGAAGAGATTGAGGCGCTGATACAAGAGCGTTTGCTGGCGCGCAGCAGCCGCGATTTTGATCGGGCAGATGAGATCCGTCAGGCGTTAGAAGAGCAGGGCGTATTGCTGGATGATGGCCCCGACGGCACGCAATGGCGGCGTCGGGGTTAGGTGGCTCGCTAGGCGAGAGACTTCTCTCCCGACTGCACCGTTTGTTGAATCAGTGTATTAATGGTCATCGGACCGACGCCGCCGGGAACCGGTGTGATGGCGCTCGCTCTCTCTAACAGCGGTTGCAGCTCGATGTCACCGACTCCGCCGGGGTGGTAGCCTGCATCGACGACCACTGCGCCGTCTTTAATCCAATCCGCCCGAATGAACTCGGGTCTGCCCACTGCGCCGACAATCAGGTCCGCTTGGCGCACATGACTCTCTAGGTCGCGAGTGCGTGAGTGGCAGATGGTGACCGTGGCATTGGCTTCGAGGAGCATCATTGCCATTGGCTTGCCGAGAATAGGGCTCCTGCCAACCACGACGGCGTGGAGTCCTGACAGCCCGATCTCGTAGTGTTCTAGTAACCGCATGATGCCTTGTGGGGTAGCACAACCATAGGCAGATTCCCCCATCGCCATTCGTCCAAATCCTAAGCACGTCACGCCATCGACATCTTTCTCAAGCGCAATCATGTCAAAGCATGCGCGTTCATCAATCTGCGAGGGGACCGGGTGCTGCAGCAAGATGCCGTGCACATCGGGATTGAGGTTGAGTTCCTCTATTTGTCTCAGTAAGTCGTTAGTGCTGGTCGAAGCCGGCAGCTCGATCGCCAGCGACTCCATGCCAATGCGTTGGCAGGCGTTACTTTTCATTTTCACGTAAGTCGCGGACGCCGGATCATCGCCCACCAAGATGGTGGCTAAAACGGGTGTTCTGCCATCAGAGTGGCTTTTAATGTTGCTCACGCGCTCGGCCAAAGCCGCTTCTGTGAGCTGAGCAACGTGTTTGCCGTCGAGTATTGTTGCGGTCATGTCCATTCTCCTTCTTATAAGGGCGGGGATTCTTCCAGAATTCGTGATCAGACAAAAGCATTTCCTTTCGCATTGCCCAATATTGTCAATGTCGGTAAACTCCCGCCGCGCGGAGGGGTTTCTCTCCGTTTCGGGGTGTAGCGCAGTCTGGTAGCGCGCCTGCTTTGGGAGCAGGATGTCGGGGGTTCGAATCCCTCCTCCCCGACCACTTTACTTTCGGTAGGCGTTGTAAGAGGCCTTCGGATAACCGCACCAGTGCATAGGCTGGTGGTTTTTTGTTGGTGGCTGTAGCTCACCAGGTAGAGCACCGGATTGTGACTCCGGAGGTAGCGGGTTCAAGACCCGTCAGCCACCCCAACACCGAAACCATTCTCACCCTTCATGGGCAAAGCAAAAAAGGTGACGCCGGCGTCTCAGGGTGGCACCGCAGTTCATCACGGTTCCGCGGGCGTGACGGTGGACTTGAGTTCTAAAGGACGCGCACACCCGAGTTGGGGCCAACCAGAGCCAGCCCACTAATATTCGCCACTTGGTGCGCCTTGGCGCAGTCGACCGAGGTAGGCATCGCCTCGCGGGTGCGCAAAGGTTCGGGGGCGGACGCCACTTGAGTATTTGTGCCCAACTGCTGCGGATGCTGTGCCGCCGTGTGTTAGCGGCGCTGTTTTGGTTGAATGGTGTGTCTGGAACCGGGCTGGTGCGGGTGGGGAGGTGCTGTTTCTAAAAAAAACGGGGCAGTTCGTGCCCCGAAGTGTTTTCAGGCCCTGGGGTTATGGCCGTCCTTGGCCGCCTGAATTGTCGCCTGTCATCCTGACTTGGAGCGAGTATGTCGCATAATGCGATAAATGTAAAGCAAAATGCAATATTTACGCCGCGCGGAGACAGAATCTAATAACTGTAGTGATAACAACACTTTAAATCTGGATATTAATCAGGGCGATCAGCATATTACCCGGGAATTCGCTTTAAACCCCGATTCAATCCGTCGGGCCAGCCTCTTTTGCGCTGCCTTGGGAAGGATCAATCCCCATTTTGCGAAAACGATTCACGCGTTAGGGTCCCATGCCGTAAAGCGGCACCTAGGGCGGGCGACAACACTCTCGAGCAGACTAAGGGTGAACAGCGGCGCGATAAAGTGTTAACAGTCCCGCTTCGGATAAATCGATCGGAGGTAAGCCAAGCGCAATACCCGTTTCGACAGGCGGCTGGTAACGCTGCAATACGGTCGCTAAAAAGGCGGGTTCCGCCCAAAGGTAGCCGGCAGAGCGGAAAGCACGGCAGTCTGACGCGCTAGGAAAGCTGAAGTAATCGCCAGCGCCCTTTGCTGGATAGCGCTCGAGATTCTGATTGGCCGAGAGTGCATGGAGGGCGTCGATGATGGCTGCACAGCCCGTGTCATAGAGTGACAAGACGTTGCCGAGATAACACCGTTGAGGGTCAAGTGATTTTGAGTGAATGTTAACAATGCCTCCTGTGTCGATGGAGGCATCTTCTATCCAGTGTAGGGTTGTGCCCAGCAGGGAGTCACCGGCTAACATGGCGCGGAAAGTGGCCATGACCCCGCGGTATTGGGGTAGTCGACCGGAGTGCAAGTTCAGGACCCCTCGCGGCGGTATGCTGATAGCGGTAGGTTGCAAGATGCGACCATAGCGGAGGCAAAGTACAAGATCTGGATTGCTCGCGGCCAAGGCGGCGAGGCCTGCTTCGCTATTGGGATTGTTGAGGCTTGCCCAGGGGTGCTCTAAGAAGGTTCCAAGCGCTGAAAAAGTGAGTAACTCGCCCGTTGCACCAACGCGATCCAGAGTAGGAAATAGGACGTCATTACACAGTGTCTGCTCGAGAAAGTGCAGCCACTGGAGGTCCGCTTGTTGAGCCGAGCTGCCGCCAACTGTGTCGGACAGAAGCAGCGTTAGCGAGTGATCATTGGTCAGCCGCGGTAGCAGTAGATTCAGCGCATAGTTACTGTGCAAATCTCGATTGGCGAGCAGGGTAATGCGCACAATGATTCGCTCTCCCGGATTTCGTTGCGGCAGTTTAGCGTGTGTGGCTCAGCAGGCTCAAACACCGGCCTGTCAGGGCGTCAAATCTTGGCAAAATGCGGTCAACAGGTGTCCTCATGAGGTCGTGTGATCGCGAGCCCTCTGCGACGCTCCGAGTCGATCTCGTTGGGTTGTGTTGGGGGGTCGATGACGACAAGGCAGCGGCAGATCGATGAAAAGCCTCCTGTGCTCGCCGGCTCAGTTGTCATGGCGGGTGATGTTTGTTTGACTGCACGCCTAACGCGAGTTGAATAAGCAGGAGCGCCGGCGCGATGTTTCGAGTGATCACATGCAATACCAATGGCATCAGAGCGGCGGAACGAAAAGGGTTCTTCCGTTGGCTTGCTAAGCAGCGGGCTGATGTTGTGTGCATTCAGGAAATCAAAGCGAAGGAAGTGCAACTGACAGACCAAGCCTTTTACCCTAAGGGCTACCACTGTTTTTATAACGAAGCGGAGCGTCCGGGATACGCGGGCACAGCGGTGTTTGCTAAGCATAAGCCGCAGAGGGTGATTACGCGTTTGGATTGGGACATTGTCGATTCGGAAGGGCGGTACCTGCAGGTTGATTTTCCCGGGCTGAGCGTTGTGTCTCTGTATGTTCCGTCGGGATCAGCGTCACCAATAGCGCAAGGCCGAAAGGATGGTTTCATGGAGCCATTTTATGATCACATGGCCGCGTTACGCCGCAAGCGACGAGAGTTCATCATTTGCGCCGATTGGAATACGTGTCATCAAAATATTGATCTGAAAAATTGGCGCAGCAACCGCAAAAACTCTGGGTTCATGCCCCATGAGCGCGAGTGGTTGGATCGTATTTACGATGACCTCAAGTGGGTTGATATTTTCAGGGAAATAACAGACCAGCCCGACTTGTATACCTGGTGGTCAAACCGTGGACAAGCATGGGCCAACAACGTCGGTTGGCGACTCGATTACATGCTAGCCACACCGGGCCTCTCGGGCAAAGGCCTCCGCCAATCAATCTATCGCGAAGAGCGCTTTTCCGATCATGCGCCGCTGACGATTGATTTTGATCTTTCCCTCGACGCATGATCCGTTTAGCGTTGAGGTCAAGATGGCAGTGCGACGGTTGTTGATTCGATTAGCGGCCACATATTGTTGAATAGGGGCTCAGGCCTTAGAGTGTCGCCTTCCTTAAGGAGAAGTGTTTATGTTTATTTCTAATGCCTATGCGCAAGCCGCGGCGGAGCAGCCTCAAGGTGGTGGATTGTTTCTGCCGTTAATGATGGTTGGTATTTTGTTGTTCATGTATTTCACGACTATTCGTCCGCAGCGTAAAAGACAAAAAGAACACGGCGCGATGGTGACGGCGCTGCAGAAGGGCGATGAAGTGGCCCTCTCCTCAGGCATGATGGGAAAGATTAGCGCGGTCGACGACAACTACTTAGTCCTCTCGGTTGGTAATGGCGTAGAGCTGAAGTTTCAGAAGATTCATGTGACCTCCGTGTTGCCTAAGGGTACGCTGAAGTCTGTTGGCGTTCAGTCTGATTGAGTATCCGCCTCGCCTGAATTTGGCGAGGCTCCCGACGCCTTTGCATCTGCTGCCCAGGGCATCGGCGCGTTGGGGTGCAGGTAAGCGCATCTGGATAAAACGGGACGATCTGACCGGCTCAGCGTTGACCGGTAACAAAGTACGTAAGTTAGAGTTCATTGCTGCCCATGCTCAGGCCGAGGGTTTGACAACGCTGGTGACCTGCGGTGGCGTGCAAAGTAACCATTGTCGCGCGACTGCCCTGATCGCCGCTCAACTAGGATTGCACTGTCACGTGGTATTACGAGCGGATGACGACGCGGTCTCGACCACGGGCAACTTCTTATTGGACCAGTTGGCTGGCGCCAGCTACGAAATTTTGCCATCCGCTCAGTGGGGCCGGGGTGTCAAAGAGGCCTTTGGCAGAGCAGAGGCAGCGTGCTTGGAGGCGGGGCGGCCCGCACTGCTGATTCCAACAGGTGGTAGCGACAGCCTCGGGATATGGGGCTACATTGCGGCCGCCGAGGAACTCCGCGGAGACTTGATCACAGCGGGCATTGATCGCGCTACCGTCGCCCTCGCCACTGGCTCTGCCGGGACCCAAACAGGGTTGACGGCCGGCGCGGTATTGCACGAACTGCCCGTATCAGTCGTGGGCTATGCGGTCTGTGATGACAGTGATTGGTTTAATGTCCGAGTCTCGGCTGACTGGCGGGCGTCAGTGTTGCGATGGCCGCAATTACCAGATATCTCGTTGGTGCCAAACACTCGGGACCATTCGGTAGGGCCGGGCTATGGCCGAGCGGACCCGGCGATTTATGCGCTGATCACCGAGCTGACGCGTCTCGAGGGAATTCCGTTAGACCCCGTCTATACGGGTAAGGCATTTCATGGCCTGATCACTGATATTGAGGCGGGACATTATGATGGCGTCGACGATATCGTCTTTTTGCATACAGGGGGTATTTTTGGCCTCTTCTCTCACGAGGCTCAGCTGCTCAGAGCTGCTGCAAGCGCTTCGGTTACGCATTGAAGGCCCGGTACCAAAGCGCCG
>JABJAS010000369.1 GCA_018666055.1 Halieaceae bacterium
CACCTGTCAGCATTTCTCGCGGGCGTATCTTGCCCATTTGGATAAGTGCAATGAAATTCTGGGGTCTCAGCTGGCGACCATTCACAATCTGCGCTATTACCAGCGTCATATGGCGGCGATTCGATCTGCGATCGAAGCGGGAACGCTGGAAGAATTCGCTAACGATTTTTATGCCCGTTTTGGGAACGAGGGAGAGACATGAGCGATTCAGGAAAGCCGATCAAGTCGCCTTGCATCGAAGTGTGCGCCTTGGATGATCACAATGTCTGTATTGGGTGTTACCGCACAGCAGACGAAATTATTGATTGGTTTGCTGCGAGCGATGATCGTAAACGCGACATCCTGGTGGCGGTGCAGAGGCGCCGGCTGGCAAGCTCATAGCCGCCCCGCTCGGCTACTTACTCGGTTGAGCTGTCGAGCAATCCCGTCTCGGTCTCTAATGGCCAAATGCGGATGCGATTAATATGGGTCTTGGCAATGTCTTCGATTTCCAGCTGATACCCCTCAATCCTGACTGAGGTGCGGGCGCTAGGAAAAGCCTCCAGCGCCTCCAGTGCCAGACCACTTAAGGTTTTGGGGCCATCTGTGGGCAGATCCCATTTCCGTTGCCGGTTCAGATCGCGAATCGTGACGGTGCCCGAGCAGGTGGTACTGCCGTCAGTGTGGCGCGTAATTTCCTCGTTTTCCTCAACCAGGTTAGAGGTGAACTCGCCCACAATTTCCTCAAGAATATCCTCGAGCGCGACCAGACCAAGAATGTCGCCATACTCGTCCACCACCATGCCGAGCCGTTTCTTTTGTCTTTGAAAATGCAGTAACTGGGTGTTGAGCGGCGTATTTTCAGGAATAAAGTAGGGGGCGTCGGTCTCATTTCTAAGCATTTCGCGATTAAGCCGACCCCCCTGCAACACGCGGCTCAAGTTGCGCATGTGAAACACACCCTCGATTTGATTGGTGTCGCCCTGGTAAATCGGTAGACGCGTGTGCTCGCTATTTTTGAGCTGTTGCAGAATGGCTTCGTCGGGCGCTTCCATATCTATGCCATAGATCTCGTTGCGTGGCGCCATGATGTCATTCACAGTCATTTGCTCCAGATCGAGAATATTGACCAACATACGACGGTGTCGACTGGGAATCATTGAGCCCGATTCAGTCACGATGGTTCTCAATTCTTCTTGTGATACCGCATCGTCGCCCGCTTGATCTGGAGAAAATCCCAGTAACTTTAAGATGCCATTGGTGAGCCAATTGATCGACAAGACTAAGGGCATCAAAAGTTTCTGTAGCGGCAGCAAAATCAGGCTCGCAGGAAATGCGACCCGCTCTGGACGCAATGCCGCAATGGTTTTTGGCGTGATCTCTGCAAAAATCAAAATCACAAAGGTGAGGGTAATGGTGGCGATGGCAATCCCCGCATCGCCGAATAGGCGAATTGCGATGACGGTGGCAATCGCTGAAGCAAGGATGTTGACTAGATTATTGCCAATCAGTATGAGTCCAATCAGTCGATCGGGTCGTTTCAACAAGCGTATGGCTCTCTTGGCCCCGCGATGACCTGTGCCGCTCAAATGTTTTAAGCGATACCGATTAAGGGACATCATGCTGGTCTCTGAGCTAGAGAAGAAAGCAGAGATCAAAATCAGGAGGGCTAGCGCCGCAAAGAGCAGAGCCAGTGATGTCTCGTTCAAGAGTGGCTGACGCCTCTATAACCTTGGAGAGGAAATGGTGGAGAAAAATCGCCTGCGGCACAAGCCTCTTGTGACGACTTTTGGTAGCTATTCGCGCGCTACTGGGTGAGTGGCAGGAGCAGTTCGAGCACCAGTTTTGAACCAAAGAAACCCAGCACAACCAAGCCAAAAGCAATCAAATTGACCGTAATGGCTGATTGAACACGCCATCCGCGCCGGAAATACTGAATCACCAGTACCGCATAAAGACACCAGGCTAGCAGTGTCAGTATCGTTTTATGCACCAAATGCTGTCCAAATAGATCCTCGACGAAAATCATGCCCGTGCCAATAGCAACGGTGAGAATCAAAAAACCGGCACCGGTAAGCTCATAAAACAGCGCTGAGGCGGCCTCAAGTGGCGGTAGCTTGCGAATCACACCCCGTCCGCGATGTTGCCGTAAACGCTGCGATTGCAGGGTGACCAGAAGTCCTTGAAGCACTGCTAAAGCCAACACGGCGAAGCTCAGGATGGAGGCCGATACGTGAGACAAAATGCCGGCTGGTAAGTCACTCATGGGGCGACTCGTGTCCGGTGCAAACGTCGCGACAAGAATAGCGAGCGCCGCCAGTGGGAAGAGCACAATCAGTAATGTATGCAGCGGTCTGATGAGCAAAGCGACGAGACTGATAACACCCATGCTCAGAAACATCAAAGACGCAACGCGATAGAAACCGAGGCTTGACTCGCCGGCCTGTGCGGGCAAGTAGGCGGCTAGCCCATGGGCAACGAGTGCCGCCGCCCCCACCAATGCAATGTGTTGGCGATGACCTTCCTCACCAGCACCCAAGCTCAGTGCCTGACGCCAAACGGCGATCAAATAAAGGAGCGCCGAGAGAATGGCAAGGCCAGCAGTCAATAAGCTGGGGGGCGTATCCATGGTCTCTCCAAGTTCAATAGTCGGGCCGTGTAGTGATCGATTTGGGTATCTGCCATCGCATCCTTATACTACGCGCTTATAGAGGATATTGGGTATCCCTGAGAGGGGGAGATAACACCATGTTTGAATCGTTAAGTGATCGTCTCGGCGCTAGTCTCAAGGCTATTTCTGGCAAGTCTAAGCTGACTGAGGACAATATCCGCGACACGTTGCGTGATGTTCGGATGACGTTATTAGAGGCCGACGTGGCGTTGCCAGTGGTAAAAACCTTTACCGATCGTGTCAAAGATCGAGCTGTAGGAACCGAGGTCAGCCAGAGTCTATCGCCGGGTCAGGCTTTCCTGAAGGTGGTTCAGGCGGAGCTGCAGGCGGTCATGGGCGGCGAGAGCGAGGGGTTGAACCTGGCGACGCAGCCCCCAGCGGTAATTATGGTGGCTGGTCTTCAAGGTGCGGGTAAGACCACATCGGTTGCCAAATTAGCGCGTTATTTGATCGAGAGAGAGAAGAAAAAGGTATCGGTCGTGAGTGCTGATGTTTATCGCCCGGCTGCGATTAAGCAGCTCGAGACGTTGGCTTCTGAGGTCGGAGCGCGTTTTGAGCCCAGCGACGCCAATGAACTGCCGGTCGATATCGTACGCCGCGCCATTGCCGATGCATGCGTCGCTTTTTCGGATGTATTGCTGGTTGATACCGCGGGTCGTCTCGCCATTGACGACGAAATGATGGCCGAAATCAGCGCGTTACACGAAGCCGTTGACCCGATTGAAACCTTGTTCGTTGTCGATGCTATGACGGGGCAAGATGCAGCGAATACGGCCAAAGCATTTGGCAAGGTCCTGCCGCTGACCGGCATCATCCTGACCAAGGTCGATGCAGACACGCGAGGAGGAGCGGCCCTATCGGTGCGCACGATTACCGAGCGACCAATTAAATTTTTGGGCGTGGGGGAGAAGACAGATGCGCTCGATCCTTTTCATCCTGATCGATTGGCCTCCCGCATTTTGGGTATGGGCGATATGTTGTCGCTTATTGAAGATGTTGAACGCAAAGTTGATCAAAACAAGGCAAAGAAGTTAGCAAAAAAGGTCCAGAAAGGGGGCCGCTTTGACTTAGAGGACTTTCGCGAACAGTTACAGCAAATGAAGAATCTGGGTGGTATGGGGGCCATGCTCGACAAAATGCCGGGTATGGGGGGAATGGCACAGGCCGCACAGAACCTCGACACTCAGCAATTTGTCCGAATGGAAGCCATGATCAACTCGATGACGCCGCGTGAGCGACGCAACCCTGATTTGATCTCGGGTTCCCGAAAGCGCCGCATTACCGGCGGCTCTGGGACGGTCATTCAGGACCTGAATCGCCTGCTCAAGCAGCATAAGCAAATGCAGAAAATGATGAAAAAGATGAAAGGCGGCGGCATGCAGCGCATGATGCGCGGCATGGGCGGTATGACAGGAGGGCCGGGCGGCGGTCTGCCACCCGGTTTTCCCCGCTAGTGGGCGGTAAAAAGGGGGGGTATGGGGCCTTTTCACTGATCGTGGTTTACTGTATTCTCCGCGCTCTTTTTTGAAGTAGGGCGCCTCAGTGGGGCGCTTATTTGAGGACACGACATTATGGTAGTCATCCGATTATCTCGGGGCGGAAGCAAAAAGCGGCCCTTTTATCATGTCACCGTGGCAGATCGTCGCGAGG
>JABJAS010000370.1 GCA_018666055.1 Halieaceae bacterium
AAACTCGGTAACCGATCGGGCTGAGCGTTTTCCAATCTGCCAATACTTGCCGTCAACCGTTGTAGGTCGACCTTGTCGAGTCTCTAAGATCCGAGAGGGCGTTAACCCAACAAATTTTGATGATGGCGTCGCAGCGTTTGAAGCAAGTGAGGCAGGACCTGAGCCGACACTGTTGGTGGCGGTCACTGTAAACGAATAGGCGACTCCATTTGTTAAACCCGAAACGGTGCAGACTCGGTCCCCGGTTGTCCTGCAGGTTTTTTCGCCGGGTGACGAGTGAACGGAGTACCCGGTGATGGCCGAATCTCCGTCGTCTTCGGGTGCAGTCCATGAAACGACAACTTGGCTGTCGCCTGCCAGCCCGATGACCGAGGTGGGTTGGCCCGGGACGCCGAGAGGTTGTATCACTGCTGATGATGCTGATGCTGCTGAGTTTCCTCGATCATTGGTGGCTACAACAGCGAACGTGTAGCTCGTCCCGTTCACCAACCCGGTTACTGCACAATTCAGATCGCCAGCCTTCGAGGAACACTTATTGCCGTCAGGGGTAGCTGTCACGGTGTAGCCGGTAATTGCTGAATCGCCGTTGTCCTCAGGTGCGGCCCACGAAACAACAACTTGGCCGTCACCTGCTAAACCAGATACTGAAGTCGGTCGGCCCGGCGCTCCTGGGCTGGGCGCTGCAACTAATGTCGTGACGACGGTGTTGCTCGTGGCAGTGTTTGCTCCACTGGTCGCAGTAGCCACGTTCGCGATTGAAGCTTGGTACCCGATCGAGATGTCATCGATCCACCAGCCCTGACTTGTGATGGATGAATCTGACGCAAGCCGGAATCGAACGAGAGCAGAATTTCCGGCAAAAGTAGAGAGGTCTGCTTTGGCCGTTGCATATTCCAGTTGGCTACCGCTGAACGCAGAACGGCCACCTACTGGGCTCCCGTATCGGCTCGAAATTTGAGCGTTGTATCCGCCGACTGTGATGAATGGGCCGATGTCGGACCAGGAGGACCCGTCATCAACAGAGATTTCAACCACTCCGCCGTCAAAACCCGATTCAATGTTATAGCGGTGGCTGAATTCCAAGGTCGTTTGACTTGTGATTGGTACGGCGTTAGAAAGCGTCAGAATTTTGTCGCTGACTCCGGCAGAGCCGGTCGAGAATCCAGCATCAGGGTCATCGGTGGTGGAAATGCTTGTCCAGTCTGGATTGTCACCATTCAACGACGTGGATCCCCAGAGCGCGTCCAGCGAATCAAAGTCGTCGTCGAGTTCGATTATCGACCAATCGCCTGCGGCTGTGCGGACACTGAAGCCGCATTCTCGACTTTCTCCGGGTTCAAGTGACCCAAGACTAAATGTAATCACACCTGAGTTCGTCGTCCCACCGCAGGTTGCTGATGCTTCAACAAAGCTCGTTCCAAGGGGTAGCGAGTCAGTGACAACAACATTTGATTGCGATTCGTTACCCTGTTGGTTACTGACTGTTAGCAGATAGTCGACTTCGCTATCGGGGTAAGCTTCAGCCGATGGGGAACTCTTCGTCAGTGTCAGAGGACGGCAAGTGGGATCTAGGTCAAACGCTTCGACCCCGTCAGCCACCGAGCTGGAGCTACCCTGAGTTGCGCTGTAGCCCAGACCGCGCTTGGCGAAGGCTGTCCAAATAATGCATTTATTGGCAGATTGATTATTGATAGCGTCAGCTGCGAGTATTGCGTCGCGTGAGTCAATGAAGCCCGGGGAACAGGTCTGCAGTTTTAGGCCGTCGACTACCAACTGCATTGCAAGGTTATTTCCACCGCTACCCCGAGCGAGATTGCTATCGAATCCGTGGACTTCGATAAGCCCCCAAGTCATCTCCCAAAGCATTGCTGCGAAAACGGACCCGACTCCGTGAGGCACGGAAGCATTTTTGATGGAGCTGTATGTTCGAGGGTCAACTTCTAAGTCAGTGCTGTACCGATACTGACGAATGCCCGGACCGTTTCTCGTTTGACCAAGGGCATACGTCCCAATCCCACGCCCGTCGGAGCCCAAATCACTTGTCGTCATTGTAGCGATCAGACCGAGGTAGTCACTCCAGCCCTCGCCCGCCTGTTCCTTGTTATTGAGGCAGCTGCTTGTTGAGGGACCCCCGGTTAAACGAATGGAAAGTCCGTGTCCGTACTCATGGAGGATGATTCCGTTATCAAAGTCACCATCTCGCTCAGGGTTGGTCCAAAGATACATCTGCATCCGGGGACTGCTCCCATCTGGGGGAGTATAAAAGTTTGCATTATTTGTGCCCCCACCATCTTGCGCTTCTGCGTGGACGTGATCTCCTCCTTCGCCGCCGTTCCCATAGTTGTTGAACTGGAAATTCCCTGCTTCTTCATCAAATCCATAGGCGTAAAGGAAGTCGTGGGCGACATTGTTCCAGTAAAATAAATTTGTAACTGCAGCTTTGGTGTACGCCGATGCAGGGCCGTCAAAATTGATCGGAAAGTCAAAGTTGTGACTATCCCCTCCGTCGGGCTGACTGCCGGTAGCTGCCCTATTGAGATTATCTAAATCGCTATATGCGGAAACATTATTTCCGACGGTCAAAGTAGAATCGCTGCCGATTTCGCCATCGGTATCGTGCCACCCGAGCGGAGATGCGCTTATATCAAAGGGGTCAAATTGCACGCTCCGTTCGCCAAACGAGGGAGCTTCGAGTGGCTGAGCGAACACTCTATATGAGCTTGACGGATCAGAGGGGGATTGACCTGCCACTTGCCTCTCCGTAGCTCTGGTCAACCAGGTTGGCAATGTTGAACGGAAACTAGGAGAGTGATCTGCATGGATATTTACATCAAAGGTTTCATGGACAATGAGATTGTTGCGTTCTAACTCCTCCCCGTTCTCAGTATCAATCCGAATTTGCCAAATATTTGTGCGATCGATCGTTTCGATTTCAAATTCCCAGGCTAAGCGGACCGACTTTCTGTCAATTTGTTGATAAACAAGCCGAGCGGGAATCGGTCGACCGGCTATCCCGGAATCGCTTAACAATTGGGCACGGTCGGGACCGATGGCCTCTTCTAAGACCAGGGTTGGCGCTGTTGGAGTGAGATCGAGGGCGAGCGCGGCGTTCTGCAGGGCATCGAGCGGTCCGAGGGGCATCGCTTCCGCTCCGGACGCTGCAAGGGAAAGTTCATCAGAAGCTTCGAAAGCAACCTCGCCGTCCTTCACCGCAACGTTGGCAATCGCACCTGCAACGTCTATTCCTCCCTGCTGTTGCTGAAGGTAGACGTGAGTTACTCCGTTGTGCTGTGTTGGAATTACGTCTTTCACAACCAACTCCCCGGCCTTGATGGATTCAGCAGAATCCTGTACAGCAACTGCCAAATCTTTGTTGTCTACCGAGATGTCCGCGTCGGGTGCCGCCGCGTTTAGATCATCGATCTCACTAACGCTTGTCGTTGTCGACCCCGGCAGCTCGCCGGTGGTCGCAACAGTATTGGAGGTTCGGGGAAGAGAATTTCGGGGGCCGCTCGGCCGCTTTGTCCTCGGACTCGTGAGGTGCTCTACTGCGATTTCTATTGCCTCTAAATTTAACTCTGTTAGGGGATCGGACTCTGCTAGAGATTCGGAACTGAGTGGAAATGGCGCCCTGACCACACTTTGTTCACTAGAACCGCTCGCTGGCTGTTGTGGTTCGTCACTTCGACCCGAGACCAAGAAAACTAGAGCTACGGCTAAACCAGCCGCTACTGCCTGCTTTCGCACCGAAATACCCCGAAACCTTTCTACGATTCATCTACACGTTAGCAAGCCGAGGGTTTCGGAAGAGCGAAAATGTGTCGATCCGAGCGAGGTGGACTCAACGTCAACGAGCCTATCCGCCCTGGTGGCAGCGCTTTGGTCAGCAGTTGGGCCTGGCGTTGTCAACTGGATGGATGGGACTGATCAGGCGTGTGGATCTCGTTCGGCCTCGGCACGGTTGGCCAAGTACCAGTCGATCGTGGCCCGCAACCCCTCATCGAATGACATTTCCGGCTTCCACCCGAGGACGACGTTTGCTCGTGACCCGTCGACCCCGCGACGTGGTTGTCCGTCGGGTTTGGATGGATCCCATCGCAATTCGCCGGTGAAACCGACCAGTTCAGCGATGGTTTCAACCGTCTCTTTGATCGTGACCTCGCGGTCAGCGCCCAGGTTGATTGGCTCGAGTGGTCCGTCTCCAGCGTCGACTTCGCCGGCGCGGACGATTGCTCGCGCCGCATCATCGACATAAAGATACTCACGAGAAGCCGATCCGGTTCCCCAGACATCGACGTGCGAAGCGCCAACTTCGGCGGCCTCGACACACTTCTTGATCAGCGCCGGGATGACATGCGACACCGATGGATGGAACTTGTCACCCGGCCCGTAAAGATTGGTTGGAATGATGTAGGCGAAGCGCTGTCCATATTGCAGCGCATTGACCTGCGCATGAATCAGGTGGGCCTTCTTGGCGATGCCGTATGGAGCGTTGCTCTCTTCTGGATAGCCGTTCCACAGGTCGGTCTCGGCAAACGGCACCGGGGTGAACTTCGGATACGAGCAGACCGTGCCCACCAGGATCGTGTTGTCGACACCGCCGAGCCGAGCAGCTTCGATGATGTGCGTCCCCATGAGCAGATTGGCGAGATACAACGGCGCTGGCTGGGCCAAGTTGTACCCGATGCCGCCGACCTGCGCAGCCAGATGGAACACCTCGCTCGGCCGATGCTCAGAGATCATTCGCTCTGCGTGCCCAGGTTGGGTCAGGTCGACATCAATGCTGCGCGGTGCGACGACCCGCGCGCCGGCGGCCTCCAGCAGGGCGACCACGCGACGGCCCAAGAATCCCGCACCTCCGGTCACCACGACGCGACGGCCGGTCCAGAACGTCACGTCAGCGACCGCTCGGACTGATCGGAGAACGCTGGTCGGCACGGCTCATCACAACCAGGATACTGCCAGCGATTGGCCGGTCGGCGGTTGGCCGGGCATGCGATGATGCAGCCATGGAGGCGCGGCGGTGACGAACAAGACGGCTGACGAGTCGGCGCGACCCATCCGCGTGGCCTACACGCTCGAACAGTGCTGGCATCTGAGTCCGGGCGGAACCGCACGCGCAGCGTTGCGGATTGCCAGAGTGCTTGAGGCTGATCCCGAAGTTGAGATTCACCAAGTAGCGGGTCGGCACGCACTCACTCCAACGGCTGACTTTCGGCCCACCGGAAAAGTCGCGATGCTGCCGCTGGCGCGACCGTGGTTGTACGAGAC
>JABJAS010000371.1 GCA_018666055.1 Halieaceae bacterium
GGATGAAGTCTCTGCAGCATCACCCCAAATAGTAAATCTTCTCCGCGGCCCGCTGGTAGGTAGGGGGGTAGTAATACGTGATGATTAAGCCCTGTGATTGCGGACATAACACCATAGGCCCCGATCGTATCACCTCGGTAGCCCATCCATCCGGCTCTGACAGATAAACTGGTCTCAAGGGAATCACCAATTTGCAGTAGTCGCTGAATACTCGGCTCATTAAAAAAGAAAATTGACGTAGCATCGGCTGTGCCTGGGTCTCCCCACGTCCCACATTGACCTAAGTGCACGCGACTTGAGGCCCTAAACGATGTGGTCAGCCTGCCGTCTAACCCCTTCAGGGCATTTGCCTCACTCAGTTGGGTACTGAGCACTTGGCTTAAGGATTGCCCCAGTGACTTCAACATTGCCGATAAAGGGCTGAAATCGGCGATCAAAGCATGCTGCTCCATTTCTGCTGTTGATGAATAAAAGACAGCCTCTCGGGCAGTTGGGGTGTCGAACCACAGATCCTTTTTCAGTAACGGCGGTGTCATGGCGACAGGCAGTATGTCGTCATCCATCACGAGAGCTCGGTAATTTACACTTAACAACAGCGCCAGGTTGCGTGCCAGGCCATAGGTCGGTGCGGCTCCCCAGTAAGCGCGATCGAGTAGAAAGTCGATAGCAAGATGATGACTCTCCTGCAGGGTGTCTTTGAGCTGAGAGATCAGCTCAGTTCGCACGGCCATATCGACATGGTGAATTGGTAGGCCTATATTTTCTCGCACTGATTCGATCACGCTAGCATTAATGTCTGAGCTTTCACTTGCTCGAGAATCGTCGATAACAAAGAGCGCTTCTATGTGCTCAGGCAGTGTTTGCTCACTGAGGGCGTTTAGTAAACGCTCAAGCGCTTCCGGTCGGTCGCAAGTCAAAATAAACAGGCGGACGGGACCCTCATCGAGTGGTGAGTCGTCGGACCGTGTAGTGAGACGTTGCCATGCTTCATCGGCGGACTCAAAAATACCTGCATCTCTCACGAGCTCAAGAATTTTCTTCGCGTCTTCAGGTTGCTCACGCAAGGGAGGCATGGCTTCAAACAGACGATTGAGGTGCCCACTCAAGGTATCAAAGCGATAGCAGTGCTCCAGCGCGCGCGCGACTTCCGACTGCACTAGCAGACGAGCATCATTTTTTGGGTTGAACAACACGACGGTGTCGGTGGGTCCCGGGATGATTTGGATCCCGTGGCAGCTCCACAGTGGCTGAGGTGCCTCGGTATTCACAGACATGGATCCTAGAGAATAAGAATACTGAATGTTGGTCATGGCGTCATATTTTTGCTGAAAAGATAGTGGCCTCAGTGTAACGTTGCCCGCATAAATTACGTAAGTGTTATCCAATTAACTAGGAAGGAAACCATGATTTTTTCCACATTGAGTCGATGCGTTGTGTCGACGGTGTGCATTTGGACTCTGACGTCCTGTGCCGTGTCGTCAGGAGTCTCTGAATCAAGCTCTCAGAATGACGTGGCCTGCGGCGGCTCCCCAGAACTCATTACCGACCCGCAGTTTGCCACGATTATGGAAGTAGGTAGTCAGTGGCGGTACCGCCAGCATGCGGGCGCTCAATCTTTTTCTGTGGAAGCCGAGGACGGTGTTTTGACGTTCAAAAGAGTGGGCCCGGAGCCATGGGCCATATTTCGGCAGAGTATTACAGATGAGCGCCTTGATGGCGCTACGATTCGCTTTACCGTGGACTTACAGGGCAATGTTTCGCCTGATGTGACTCATGGGTTTGGGGCAAAAGCGGGGCTTTTCCTTCAGATCGGCAGGCGCCCTGACGCTTTCATGGGGGACCAAGATCCCGGCACTGGGCAGTGGGATTGGCAAAGTTATAGCGTTACTGAGACGTTACCAGTCGGCGTGAATTCGGTAAACGTGGGGTTTATTCACCAAGCGGGGGAGGGGGCAATTGAGGCGCGCAATCCATCACTAGTGCTTGTTGACTGCGTAGACTAAAGAACTAAGCAGTTCCTCTTTGTTTCACTGCGAGTTGTCCAGCCAAGGTGATCGCGGCCTGTAAACTAGACGCCTTGGCCTGGCCGGTTCCCGCGAGCTCTAGTGCCGTGCCATGGTCGACTGATGTGCGAATAATAGGTAAACCTAGGGTGACATTGACTGCGTCCCCAAACCCCAATGTTTTTAACACCGGTAATCCTTGATCGTGGAACATGGCTAGATAAGCGTCAGTCTTTTGTCGCGTTTCGGGTGTAAAGGCAGTGTCGGCAGAGATTGGGCCTACTACCATCAAGTCCTGCGCTCGCGCTGCGTTGCAGCCCGGTTCGATCACAGTCAACTCTTCTTTCCCTAGATGCCCGCCTTCACCTGCATGGGGGTTGAGACCCAGTACGGTAATGCTCGGTTCAGTGATGCCAAATGATTGCGAGAGGGCCCGGTGAAGTACCGCGAGTGAGTGTTCAATGAGGGGTTGATTGATGGCATCAGACACGTCACGAAGTGGCAGGTGGGTTGTTGCCAGAGCGACTCTCAAGTCACCGGATACCAACAGCATCACTGCATCACTGACACCAAGAGCGCTCGCGAGATACTCTGTGTGGCCGCTAAAAGGGATCCCCGCCTCATTGATGACACTTTTGTGCACTGGCGCAGTGACCATGCCTTGACATTCTTGATTGCGGCATAACTCGAGGGCTAGGTCTAACTGAGCCAGCACTTGGCTGGCGTTGCGCGGGTCGAGTGTGCCTGGGTGGCTGGCAGCCGAAAGTGACACATCAATGAACGGTAATTCGCCAGGTTGGTGCGCAACGGTCGGCCCGGTGCTGCTGTAGGGCACCAATCTGATGTCCAGTCCAAGTTGCTGCGCTCGGGTACCCAATAACGTTTTATCCCCTAGACCCACCAGTTGAGCAGACTGCGGTTTTGTGGCGGCGGCGAGCAAAATATCAGGACCAATGCCTGCGGGCTCACCCGAGGTGACGACCAATCTTGGGATCA
>JABJAS010000372.1 GCA_018666055.1 Halieaceae bacterium
CTCATGACCCACCGTGATCACGGTCGCGCTCTGGGGCAAGCCTGCAACCCAGACGCCCTCTGGACTTTCATCGACTATCTCTACCGGTTTAAATACCGCTCGACTAGACTCGCTTACAATCTTCAGCCCCAATTGCCCCGCAGCGTCCAAGCTCAACGACGCGGGCGAAACCAAGTGAGCGAATGTTTCTCTGACTGGCACTGCCAAAGTTGCGGAGAGACCGGCCCTCGCGGCGCGGCCTGGTTGATCGATCCGAGCTTCTATCTTAAACGATCGTGTCTGCGGATCTGGCGTCCGCGCCACGAACGTGATTGTCCCCAATAGCTCTGAATTTGCGGAGCCGACGGCTACCGCTACGGCTTGCCCTTCGAAGACATTTGCCACCTCACTTTCGGCTACCTGGCCGACGACTAAGAGTGGCTCAAGTTCAATTACCACGGCGCAGCTCGCGCCCGGCGTCATTAAGTCGCCCACCTCTACTGGACGCTCCTCTATGAACCCTGCAAAGGGCGCTGTAAGTTCGGTTTTCGCGAGCATGGCGGCGGCTGCGTCGACCCGAGCTATAGATTGTTCCTTACGAGCCGCCAGCTTCGCCAAAGCCGCCTTCGATTGCAGCCCGCTCTGGCTGAGATCTAGCCCACCCTGATATTCGATTTCCGCGCTCTTAAGTGATGCTTGCGCCTCGCGCAAATCAGCGCCGCGACTGTCGGCTGCGATGCGGCAGAGGAGCGCCCCGGCGTCGACGTACGCGCCTCGGTCAACCAGCACTTCAGTAACCCGTCCCGTGAGCTCTGATTTAACGGCGACTCGTCGATTAGCCTCGGTTTGTCCTAAGACCTGCAGAATAACGGGCTTTGCGAGGGATTCGGAGCGCTCACCACGCACGGCCACGGTGACATCTAGCTGCAGTTCCGGGGCGAAATCACCTGCCATATCGTCAGCGTCCGCCTGTTGGGTCAGCAGGTCTCCGGAGAATAACCAGACCACCATTGCACAAGCGATTCCTACGGATGTCTTCTGGCTCTTGTTCAAGTGCTTATCTCCAATGCGGGTCGATTTGATTGGTCAGGCCTTTTTCTCTCCTAACCACGCTCGTTCTACGGCGTCAAAAGAGAAACGGTTTGCCAGCTCGTCACATATTCTCAAATCGGCGCTTGTGCGCGGCTTTTGAGACTCGGATCAACCAGACGAAAGGCCTAATAATCAGCCGGGCGCGGACTGCGCTCGCCGCTTTTGCTTGCCCCGCGCATCAGATGGGTATTGAGCGAGGTCGGTTTGCGCTTAATCGCGCCCACAATACAGCCTTTGTTAGCGCCGAAAACTGTCCGACTCACTTTTGATCCTTGCATTCGGATAACAATTCGGCGCAATAGGCCTCTGGCCCCTGCGCCGTCTGGGTACTTGAGCTCAAAGACTTGGACTGACCAATTGGGATTTTTTGGTTTTAAAGGCTGAAAATCCAGCGTTTGCTCGATCGAGGCACATCATTTACCGAGCCCGGTTGGTCCTTTAACGGGCCTGGGTGAACGCGATTACCGTCGGCATCCCTTTGAGCCGACCCGGTTAGTTACGCTCAAACATTTCCCGATGCGGGCCCAACGGACCATCCGGCGCCAATTCGTCGCCACCGGATAATAATAAAAGCGCTTTTTTCACTGCCCGCGACCTCAAGTCAGGCTCTACCGGATTAAAATGGCGGTTCACAAACCCAAGCAAATCGGTAAACCGCTTCATCATGAACTCCGAACTCACGTGATCAGCCCCTCGCACCAAGCGATACTCGTGCTTCACGCCATGGTCAAACAAAACCCGATGCAAAAACTCGCCGCCGCGGTACAGCCTTAAATCGTCCAGGTCACCGACTTCAAAATAAATGTTCAAACCATCCAATGCGCGCGGATCGGCGTTTGCGATCGCGGTTGGATGATTCGCCGCCCAATATACGGGGTCGACCGGATCACCAAATATCGTTGGGTAAACACTCTCTCGGTAGAAGGTGTCCAGCGGGGTTACATCGGCCCAGTGCAAAGCCGCCTCAATAGCGGGTTCGAGCACGGCAACCGCACCAAATTTTTCGGGATACTTAAAGGCCATGCGCAGCCCCCCCATCCCGCCCATCGAGACGCCGATAACCACAATATTGTGACGATCGACTATGCCGTACCGACGCATCAGCGCCGGGAGATACGCTTCGACAATCACCGTTTCCCAA
>JABJAS010000373.1 GCA_018666055.1 Halieaceae bacterium
CGCCTCGCTGGTTGGCGATCGCCTCGCACAATATGCTTCGGCAGCGATTATGAGTACAAATAAATAGCAGTTTCAATGGGCTAATGAGTCAACTGACTTTCGCTGTGACCAAAAAGAGCGCATTGAAAAGCACACCACTACAGACCCTGCGCCAACTTATCTTTGACTCCATTCACGGCCACCCTCCTTCTCCTCAAGCGAGATCCTACACTGTGAACGGTTTTGCAAACACTCTATCTACCCTTCTGATATCCATGACTTACCCGGACACACAGCATTGGGCTGCCCAACATAATGGGCTTTTCACTCGCACCGAGTACCTAAGCCTTGATCTCTGTGCCGGTAGGAGGCATGTTAAGGCGAGTGTTAGAAAGAGGATCTAGTGATGTCTGAAACTGGCCAATGCCTATGTGGCGCAATTAAATATCGCATCGACAACTCGCCTCAAATGGCAGGCGTCTGCCATTGCAAGAATTGCCAACGCCAAGCGGGTTCCGCTTTTTCAACCCTTGCGGGCGTACCCACGACCGAATTTCACCTCATCCAAGGCGAGCTGAAGCTCTACACTGACACCGAGACGGAGAGCGGAAATGCCGTGCAACGCTTTTTTTGCGGCAACTGTGGCTCCCCCATTTACTCAGCAGTACCCGGGTTTGAGGGAATGATTTTTTTAAAAACTGGCACGATGGACGATACGTCTCGCTTCGCGCCGCAATTTCATGCCTGGGGTGACACTAAGCAAAACTGGGTAGCAATAACCGATGGAGCACCTGTTGCAGCTAGGAACCCGGGCTAAAAAGCTCGGCTTTACTGGTAGCGCAAGCGAGTCCATCGCCGCCCGCGAGCCATGAGCTGAGTCAACGCGTGTCATGTAATGGTCAATAAGTGCCGCTCGCCGAGTGCTACACTTTTCCCAAGAACTGGGAGCATGAGTCAGCCATGGAAAACCTTCTCGCACTGCTAGACACCGTCCTTGACGTGACCGTCATGACCTTGGCGCTATTGATATTGCTGGGACTACTCACCGTTGCCGTGCTGTACGTCGTCGATGTGACACAAAATACCCAAGCCATTCGTAAAAACTATCCGGTGATCGGCCGGCTTCGTTACGTCTTTGAACACCTTGGCGTTTTTTTTCGGCAATACTTTTTCGCGATGGACCGAGAGGAACTCCCGTTTAACCGCGCCCAGCGGACTTGGGTTGCGCGCGCTGCCAAACGGATCGACAGCACGGTCGCCTTCGGCTCGACCAAACCACTGAATCGCCCTGGCGATATTTTCTTCCTGAATGGTGCGTTCCCTCCCACCGCGGAAGAGATTCAGGCCCACACGCCTACCCCCGTTATTTTCGGAGAAGCGTCGGTCGCTAAGCCCTACATCGCACCCTCATTGTTCAATATCTCAGCCATGTCTTATGGCGCCTTATCGGGCCCTGCCATTTCGGCACTGTCTCAGGGCGCCTATCAAAGCGGCATTTGGCTCAACACCGGTGAAGGCGGACTCTCTCCGTTTCATCGGCAAGCCCCCTGTGATTTGATCTTTCAAATTGGCACGGCAAAATATGGTGTGCGGGATGAGCAGGGGCGACTCGATGCTTCGAAGCTAACCGAGTTAGCGGCAATACCTGAGATCAAAATGTTTGAGATCAAGCTCTCTCAGGGTGCAAAACCCGGCAAGGGGGGCATCTTGCCCGGCGAAAAGGTCACCGAGATCATTGCGAGTACTCGAGGTATTCCCGCCGGCCAAGATTCAATCAGTCCCAATCGGCATCCCGAAGTCACGTCAGTGGAGTCGCTGCTTGACCTGATCGCGACTGTGCGTGACGTTTCGAAAAAACCCACTGGTATTAAATTCGTATTGGGCCAAACGCAATGGCTGGATGACTTCTGTGCGGCCATCCACAGTCGTGGCATCGACAGTGCACCTGATTTCATTACCCTCGATAGCGCAGACGGCGGCACCGGCGCAGCACCTCAAGGACTCATGGATAACATGGGCTTACCGGTTGCCGCCAGTTTACCCTTGGTCGACGCAGCACTGCGGCAAGCGGGCCTGAGGGACCGCATCCGCCTGATTGCCACCGGTAAAATGGTTAACCCTGCTGGCATGGCCGCAGCACTGTGCCTCGGTGCAGACGTGGTGTGCTCAGCGCGTGGCTTCATGTTTGCACTAGGTTGCATTCAAGCGCTCCAGTGCAATGAAAACACCTGTCCCACCGGCATCACGACCCACGATCCCAAACTACAAAAAGGGCTCAATCCAACCCTCAAGGCGACGCGTGTCGCAAATTACGCCGACTCAATGAAGGAGGAGGTTGACCTCATCGCCCACAGCTGTGGCATTTTGGATCC
>JABJAS010000374.1 GCA_018666055.1 Halieaceae bacterium
GATGGCTTGGGTGTAGTGACTGGCAAAGGTGGTATTAATATCGCGCGCTACGCGCTCGCGCATTTGCTGAAATTTTTCCATGCCGATGCGGCCAATCATGGGCGTGAGCAACCAGCCACCTAAGCCCCACTGCAAGCCAAATGAGCGGTTGAGGATAGTGGGCGACATATCTAGCCCGCCATAGATATACACCTGCTTATAAATGTCAGAACCGTACCGGCTGTATTCTGTCGAGGTTTTATTTGCTGCTATTTCCATGGCTGCCAGTATTTGGCCCGGCAGTTTGCCGCCATTACCGCCACCGGTGGCGTCAAAGCCCAGAGTGGCTCCTGTTGCGACAAGGGCGTCGACCAAATCGTTCATAAAACTATCGGCACTGGTATCGCAAATATACTCAGCACCGAGCTTTTCAAGCGCCGCGACTTGCTCGGGTTTTCTCACGACATTAATCAGGGGCACGCTGTCTTCTTGACAGATTTTGACCAGCATTTGCCCCAGATTCGAGGCGGCAGCGGTATTCAGCAGCGCGCTGTGATTCTCCAATCGCATGGTTTCGACAAAGGCGAGGGCGGTGAGGGGGTTTACAAAAGACGATGCCGCTGCTTCTGAGCTGGTTCCCTCGTTCATGACGAGGCAGCTTTGTGCGTGTAGGCAGCGATACTCGCTGTACATCGCGCCACCCGCGACACCCACTGTCTTGCCAATCAGGTGTTGGGCGTTAACACCGGCCTCTACGACGATGCCTCCCCCCTCGTTACCTGCGGGCATGGATTGCCCCATTCGGGGCTTCAATGCGCCCATCATCGACGGGTGTAGGGGTATGGATGTGACGGTTTGATCACCTGAGCCCGTGGTCGAAAGTGTCTCTAAATTTGCCGCGAAGCTAATCAATAATGCCAAATCAGAGGGATTGATGGGCGATGCCTCTACCTTAAGCAGTACCTCGTCGTCTCCGGGCACAGGCCGCTCTTGCGTCACAATTGACAGTTCTATCACCCCCTCATCGGTCAAGGTGGAACGGAGTTCTCTGGCGCTATGGTCTGACATGAGGATTCTCTCTTATTGGTGGGCGAGCGCGTGAGGCCTGGTATCGCATTGCTACAGACGCGCGTCTTGGTGATCGTGAGGAGCGGAGTATAAGGTACAACGGTAGTGTCGGGGAAAGATCACGTCGCACGGGCGGCGCCGCTGGGATGACCTTGAGAGAGGTGAGCAGGTGAGTGCCCACGCACCAAAGATCGTACTTACATTGTCCGTATGCGACTGAAAAAGGGTATTTAGACTGCTGTTAGTTCAATTTCCTATGACTGCTGGGCCGGAACCTGCGGAGCCCGAGACTGCCCAGTAGTATTAACAGAGCGCCTAAACTTATGAGGCTTAGTGGAGGTGCAGTGGGAATAGGGCATGTGCCCCACTCGCCGTAAAGGGTGCTGTAGGCGTTCGGCCCTCCCCCAATCACTAAAGACTGCTCGGCAATCACAATCGATACCGAGCCGCAACCGGATCCCACATCGCTAACGATTAGCGTTGCGCGGTATTGGGAATCGGACTGTTTTGCAAAATCTGATAGCGCGCCACCCGTTACTCGCACGTCGCTCACTTCAAACTCACTTATTGGGGCAGCGGCGGCGAAGAGAACGGAGACGGAGGGCGGACTGAATTGATTGCCGCTAGCCACTCCCTCGAACGACATATTGACCGTTCGACTTAACATCGCTGCTGAAGGCGCGGACCAGATACAGGCTAAAGATAGTGCGAGCGCCAAACTCCGTCTCAGTCGATCACTCATATCTCTCTTACTCGCAATGCTTGCTATCACTACGAGCATAGCAGATCGATCGATCGATCGAGAGCAGAGTGGGGGGAAGCCCTGCGCTCACTACCGCAGCTTACAACTCGATGTGACCGCATGTTGTGCAGTTCAGTGAATATATGGAGTGGTCCTTTGCCAGTCCCATCCGATGTCTGCAAACGTGTTGGCTTGAAAGGACAAATAAGACCGCGTTTATTTGGCAGCGCGACCGCTTGGCCGCATACTATGGCTTCAACGGGGTCATGGCATCTCGGCAGGCGTTAACTTACCCTGCGCTCCCGCCCTGTGGCGAAGATAATGGAAATATGAAAACACCGAAACGCATCGTGCCGTTGATTGAAGACGGCGTCATCGACGAAGTGCTCCAGCAGCTGATGAGCGGCAAGGAGGCGACCGTTTATATCGTGCGCTGTGGCAATGAAATCCGTTGTGCCAAAGTTTACAAAGACGCCGCTAAGCGCAGTTTTAAGCAGGCAGTGGAGTATCAAGAGGGC
>JABJAS010000375.1 GCA_018666055.1 Halieaceae bacterium
GGTGTAGATATATCACCAGGCTAAAAAAGAAAATCCAGAAGACATACAGTGCTAGCTGCGCTAGATCCATGTATTCAGTAATTGCTCCAGTTCCCATAGTTGAGTCCTCCCAATGTGGTCATTAACTCGGAAAATCCGCTAGTTCAAGACGCTTGCCATCCTCACCTGCTTCACCCGGTCGCCTAACCAGCCGACCCAGCGCCGCGAGAGTCACGAACAACAAGACAATCTCGATATGATAAACCGCTCCATAACCTGAAGCGGGTGTTTGCATTGCGATGCCTAATAGGCCCGCATCGGCCCAACCTGTGACTAAGTCACGGATTGCACCCCCAGAAAACATTGCCAAACCGGTCGCCGCCGCCTGCACGGCGCCCCAAGCGCCCAATGTCAGGCCGGCCATTTTGGCGCCACCAAAAACCATCGCCGCGGTCAACATGCCTACGGCGAATAATCCATTGCCTACGCCGATTAAGGTCGCCCCTATTTGAAAGAGAACCGTCGACTGCAGCGGTGCTGACAAGATCACCGCCACGAAGGCGACGATACCAATGAGCACTCCCACCGACGCCAGTCGGATTGGATCAACGCCTTTTTTGAGCGTTCGTGAGGTCATCAGCAGCGCAAGCACCATACCCCCGGCGAATAACGCTGTCAGTAGCGTCGTTTCACTCACCGAAAGCCCTAAGACATGGGCACCGTAGGGCTCAAGCAAGATGTCTTGCATGGTAAACCCCATCGTGCCGAGCCCTAAAGCCCATAACAGCCGACGCGCTTTAGGCAGATTGATAAACTCGTTCCAGGCGACCCCGAAAGTCGGCTTCTCACGTTGATGGTGGGTCAACTCAGGATAACGGGCTTCTTGCTTCCACATCGCTGCGACATTGAGGATCAATGTAATCACGGCGGCGCTCTGAATCACTTGGATGAGGCGTACGTAACTAAAATCATCGAGCAGCGCTGCAAAGATCACGGCACTGCTGATCATGCCAATCAACAACATCAAATAGAGCAACGCAACTACCCTGGGGCGCGTCTCCTCAGTGGCCAGATCGGTGGCTAATGCCAGCCCCGCTGTTTGGGAAATATGCATCCCTAGGCCCGTGAGCAAAAAGGCACCCATGGCGGCAGTAGGACCGATGATCGTCGGTCCTGAATGCGGCTCTGTCATAAGAATGAGCGCAAACGGCATGAACGCAAGTCCACCGAATTGCATGAGCGTGCCAGACCATAAATAAGGAATCCGACGCCACCCCAAGTAAGATCGATGATGATCAGATCGATAGCCAATCAAGGCCCGAGCGGGAGCCATTAGCAGCGGTATCGCCAACATTAATGAGACCAGCGAGGTGCCCTGCCCCAGCTCGACCACCATCACTCTGTTCAGCGTACCCGTCAGGAGCACGATGGCCATTCCTGTCGAGAGTTGAAATAACGACAGGCGCCATAATCTTGGCAAGGTAAGATCCACTGTCGCCGCATCGGCAAAAGGCAGCCAGCGATGGCTTAATCCTCCCACTCGACGCACCAAGTTGTTGGACGACTGACTCACCGTCTACTCAACTCCATCGCCTGTGATTTATAAAAGCCCGTGTCCACTCGATGCGAGCGGCCAATATCCCACGCTGACAGCAGGCCAGCCTTGCCAAGATGGCCGCTTAATCGCTTAGGCGAAACGGGCTCAATAGAAGGCGCTCGGTCCTGCTTAGGGAAAAAACGGCCTGTCGCATGCATTATCGCCAACAACGGCGTCCACGGCGCGAAAGTAAAGACAATTTTTGTTTTGATCTCAGCCGCCATCGCTGCGAGTGTTTGCACCCCGTCGTTCACGTCGTAGTGAATCAGCGAATCCATCGCCACCGCGAAGTCGAAATGGCCTAACGCCATATCTCGCATATCACCAACGCGAAAGCTCACAGGCAGTGTTGCATCGAGATCGAGCAATCGCTCTTGCGCGATGTTGACGAGCGTCGGTGACAGATCAATCGCGACGACTTCAGCCCCTCGGCGTGCAGCCTCAATCGCAAGCGTGCCAGTGCCACAACCCGCATCGAGCAGCCGAGCACCCGAGAGATCCTCGGGCAGCCAACTCAGTAACGTATCGCGCATCTCATCACGACCTTTTCTCACGGTACGCCGAATACGGCTAACCGGCGCATCCGATGTGAGCGTCTCCCAAGTCGTCGCCGCAGTCCGATCGAAATAAGTTTCAATCTCTGCTCTTCGCGTGTGATAGCGCGCAGAATCCATCAATCGAAGCCTAAGAAATCAAACAGGTCGCGGTCTTTCATGGGCTCACAAGGCAATGGCTCAGTGCCGTCCCACATCTGCTGCGCCAGCGACATGTATTCGTCGCAAACCTCAGTTAATCCTTCCTCGCCTGACAACTCGAACAACGTCGATTTTTTCAATCGACTGCGGCGAATCACGTCAAGATCGGGAAAGTGTGCCAAGCGCTTTAATCCAACGGCCTCATTGAAGCGATCGATCTCGTCAGTGTTCGCACTGCGGTTGGCAATGACACCACCCAAGCGGACGGCATAATTTTTTGATTTTGCTTTAATGGCCGAGGCGATCCGGTTCATCGCAAAAATGGAGTCGAAATCGTTTGCGGTGACGACCATCGCTCGCTCCGCGTGCTGCAGAGGTGATGCAAATCCGCCACACACGACATCGCCCAGCACGTCGAATATCACCACGTCGGAGTCGTCTAATAAATGATGTTGCTTGAGCAGCTTGACCGTCTGGCCTACAACATAACCACCACAACCAGTGCCGGCTGGCGGTCCTCCCGCCTCGACACACATTACCCCGTTGTAGCCCTCAAACACGTAGTCTTCGGGACGTAATTCTTCGGCATGGAACTCCACTGATTCCAGCACATCGATGACCGTGGGCATCAGCGCCTTGGTCAGTGTAAAGGTCGAGTCATGCTTAGGGTCGCAGCCGATTTGGATGACCCGCTTGCCCAACTTAGAGAACGCCACTGACAGATTAGAAGACGTCGTACTTTTACCGATGCCTCCTTTTCCATAGATGGCGAATACTTTCGCGGTTGTCTGCATCAGATCCTCTTCAAGATGAACCTGAAGGCTCCCCTCGCCATCACCGACGTTGCTACCCGGATCAATCTGCGAAATTGGAATATGCTGTTTTGGTGAATTCATGCTGCCACCTCTCCTGTGACGCCCTCAAGGAAATCCTCGAGGTCTTCTCCTGCCCGTTTTAGGGCATCGATGCTATCGTCGTCTGCCCCCCAGTAATCTCTTTCTTGTGCTTCAATCAGACGATTGGCCAGCCGTGATGCTGAAACCGGATTGAGCTTTGCCAAGCGATCTCGCATCTGCTCATCCAATACAAACGTCTCTGATAACTGCTTGTAAACCCAAGGGGATACATCGCCCGTTGTTGCCGACCAACCCATGGTGTTGGTGACGTGCGCTTCAATCTGCCTTACCCCTTCATAGCCATGATCTAACATCGATTCATACCATTTGGGATTCAACAACCGCGTACGGGTCTCTAGTGCCACTTGTTCGTTGAGCGTTCGTACTCGACCCGCTCCACCGGTCGTATGGTCGGCGATATAAACCGGTACTCGTTCGCCGCGAGCTCGTTGCACAGCGCTACTGATGCCGCCCAGCGTGCCGAAATAATGATCAACGGTCGTAATGCCTAGCTCGACTGAATCAAGGTTTTGATAGGTGAGCTCGACGTCTTCGAGTACGCGATTGAGTAGGTCTGATTGCTGACTCACCTTGCCGTGGCGGTCATAAGCAAATCCTTTACGTTGGGTGTAGCAGTCTGCGAGTTCATCTTCCTCTTCCCAGCGACCGCTATCGAGTAAGTAGTTCACGTTAGAGCCGTACGCGCCCTCAGCATTGCTAAACACTCTCAGCGCTGCAGCCTCGATATCGCAGCCGTGCTCTGCCTGATAAGCGAGTACATGCTTGCGCACAAAATTCTTTTCGGGATCCTCGTCCGCAGTCGCGGCGAGCCAGGTAGCCTCTGCCAGCAACTGTGTTTGCGTTGGCAACAAGTCGCGGAAAATACCTGACAACGTCACCAGCACATCAATGCGCGGTCTGCCCAGAGACGCCAGCGGAGTCAGTTTGGCACCAACGACACGCCCATAACTGTCTTGTCGCGCCTCGGCGCCCACCAAGGCCAGCGCTTGGGCGATACTCACACCCTCTGTTTTCAGATTGTCAGTGCCCCACAGCACGAGAGCCACAGACTCCGGTAAAGAGCCGGTCTCTGACTGATGTCGGGCCAATAATTGATCGGCCTGTCGATGACCCTCGGCCTGCGCAAAACCGGCGGGTAATCGGTAAGGGTCGAAGCCGTGGACGTTGCGACCCGTCGGTAAAATATCTGGCGCCCGAAGTACATCGCCTCCCTTCACCGGCGAGATAAAACGACCATCCAGCGCTCTTAATAACGCCTTCAACTCGTGGTCCTCTTTAAGAATATGGTAAGCGTCGCGAAGCGTTGTGGCTAAAGTCTCTGTGTCGTTTTTTTCGGACTCTGGCATATGCTCCGCCAGTAAATCGGATAACGCGGTCGCCTCGCCACCTTCAATCGCTGAAACCAACTGCGCCGGCAGAACCGGCTGCGCGCCACCCGCCTCAGCCATGGCGCTCACCAACTCAGCTCGGTCGGCTGGCTTCATTGGCTCACCCACGACATGTAGCCCAAAAGGAATCAGTGCCTGTTCAATTTCATCAAGGCGATCGCGCAATGCCATCATGTTGGTTGACCACTGCTCAA
>JABJAS010000376.1 GCA_018666055.1 Halieaceae bacterium
AGACGCGCTGTCATAGGTTGTCGCAACAAAAATGACGGCGACAACGGCAAATACGCCAATAATGAGCGCCGCCATGGGCAACGTATTCAGGCCGGCAACCACCGCGGCATTTCCCCCAGAGGATTGCATGATGCCCACGACATCCAACTCCCCGCTCAATTGTAAACCCAGACTATGATTACCCAGCACGAGGAAAAATAACCATACGCCCATTGAGCCCAGTAGCAGCATGCCAACGACAACTTCTCTAATCGTCCGGCCACGCGAAATGCGCGTGACAAATAGGCCTACAAAGGGTCCGTAAGCGATCCACCAAGCCCAGTAAAAGACCGTCCAATCCCCCACAAACCCGGTGTTATCAATCGGATCGGTCCAGAAGGTCATGGCGAGGGTGTTCTGAAATAAAAATCCTAAGGAGTTCACCGCCATCTTTAAGAGAAACAGGGTGTCGCTGGCCAACAATACTGCTACCAGAAATAACAATGCCAACACGATATTGAAGTTGCTTAGCCGCCGGATACCCTCTTGAAGGCCCAGCCAAACGCTACCTGCAAACACCACAACGCAGACGGCAACCACCACTAACTCCAGCGCAAAATTAGCCGGTATGCCTGTGAGTCGCTCGATAAACGCGGCAATCAAAGGCGTCGAAAACCCCAGTGAACTCCCCGCCCCACCAATCAAAGCGACCATGAAAAAACTGTCCATCAATCGGGCCAGCGCAGAGCGTTCTCGCCCTTTTAACCAATAATGTGCCGACAGACTGTATTTCAACTGTGGGATTCGCCGAACATAAAACGGGTAGGCAATGGCCAGTGTCGGCAGGCAATAAAGCGCCCATGCGACAAAGCCCCAATGATGGAGTCCATAGGATGACGACCACAAATAAGCTTCGTGAGAAAACGGCTCAGCTTTAAAGGGTGGCGCCTGCACGTAATAGGCCCACTCAATCCCACTCCAGTACATCAGACCCGCGCCTATGCCTGCCGCGAAGAGCATCGAAATCCAACTGACCGTGCTGAATTCTGGATCACCGTCGCCCAGCCTAATTTTGCCAAACCGGCTCATGCCGATATACAAAACGATCGCGAGGGCCGCGGCACCGGTCAGGATATAGAACCAGCCGAACGTCTCAGCGATCCATGCATAGGCGGTTTTGAGCACAGCGGCACTTTGTTCAGGAAAAACCAGCAACGGTATCGACATGCTCAACAGCACGATAACCGTAATGGAGAAATTGACTCGATCGACTTGTTGAGACAAAAACCTAACTCTCTTTAACGATGGCCATTGAAAAGTGATGTCGAGCATAACAAAACACGCGCAATCACAACGGTTTCAAATCAGCATCCTCTGACATTAGCACCTTCAAACGAGAATGACCTGACTTTATTGTTGTACGCAGGACTGTCGATCGTTTCCGACAGCGCACAACCGTCACGGAAAAGAGAAGCGTTGTGCTGTCGCCTTTGCCAACGTGTCAGATTGGGTTCACTAAAAGCCTCAATCCGTCATGATTTCCGGTCGTATAGTGAGGGACTCGGTGAATTAGCGCAGAGTGAAGCCAAGACACTGCGGCTCCCGTGAAAGGGTCTGCGACCATGCATCACCCGATCATTATCGATTAGCGCCACGTCCCCCGTCTGCCAGTTCAGATCAAAAGATAGGTCATAGGCCATGTCGGTCGCCGCTTTGAGATCTTCCTCATCGATCGTTGATCCATCGCCATATGTCACGGATCGGCTCTTTTCATTACGTTGATCCCGCCAACCACAAAAAGCAGCAATCAGTTGGTTAAAAAATACCCCCTGACCCGCTGAGGTTTGGCGAATCAGAGGCAATGCCGGCGTGGTGACCGCGAGACACTCCTCAGGCAGCCACCGCCATTGATAATCAAGCGACGCCAATCTCGCCTCGGCAGCCTCCCTCGATTCAACGCCCAGCGTGTCTCGCCAACTTCTACCCTGACCCGAGGCTTGATCTGCAACGCCCGGCATCACGAGAGAGTAGCAAGCGCCTTTTTCCCTGCACCGGTCAATAAACCGCGGCAATCTCGCCTCCAACCTTTGCAGCAGCACGTCAGACCGACATAACGGGGTAGCGCCGCCCACCGCAGCCGCCTGTTCACAGCAAAAAAATAAATAGCGGGGAAAAAGCGGTGTCTGCGCCATCTCATGATGAAGAAAAATCTCCACGTCGCGTGGCGCTTCGTTAGCTGTGAAAACTCGCGGTGTTCGATTACGTCTTACTGCATTAGACAGGGACTCGGCATAAGGAAAATTCTCAAGACCGAAAGCCGTGACAAAACAGTCGAAGCGTTGGTCGTCGGTGATGCCGCAGCCGCGAAAAACAATGGCGCCATGGATTGCGAGCTGAGCCATCAGCGCCTCGCGCTGCTGAGCGACCTCGTCGAAATTGGCCATCTGGTGGGAGGGCATCAGTACCAGGGGAAACGCTGTATCAGCATGGCGCTGCTGCAATGCAATGGGTTGTTGGTTAAATAAGGACATACTCACTTTATCGTGCTGCTTTATCGTGAATCAGTCATAGATTGGATAAAAACAGTCGAATGCCTCCTCACAAAAATGGCCTGGATCGTTAAAGCGTCTGTGACAGTTCAGCGCAGAGATGGCTGACATTTCCTCGTCGGTTAATTCAAAGTCGAACAAGGCGATGTTTTCCTTCAGCCGCTCTGGCTGACTGGTTTTCGGAATCACCGCTGTCCCGCGTTGAATCCCCCAGCGGAGAACGACTTGCGCAGGCGACCGATCTAGCCTGTCTGCAGCGCCTTGAACCACCGCTTGCTTCAACACCGATTCACCGGTTTCTGCCATATTTAGCTCCAAATACGACAGTGCACCCAACGGCGAGAATGCAGTCACAGCCATCTCATACTGCGCCGCGGCACGCATTAACCGCTCCTGAGTAAGATAGGGGTGTGATTCGATCTGTAACATCGCTGGTTTGATACTCGCGTAAGCCATCAAATCGTGAAGCAGCCCCGAATTATAATTACAAACGCCAATTTCCTTGACGAGGCCCGCTTCGACCAACCCCTCCATCGCCCCCCACGTGTCCGCGAGTGGCACCGCATCTGGCTGCATTTTGGGTGTCTCCGCCTCGGGATCGACTAGCCACTCCGGCGGATAACGTGTCTCGAAGTCGACATATTCGAGGGCAATCGGGAAATGAATCAGATACAAATCCAGCTCGCTCAGCCCCAAATCTTTCAGCGTGCGTTCACAAGCGGATCGAACGTGCTCTGGTCGGTGATACGTGTTCCAAAGCTTAGAAGTCACCCACAGTGACTCGCGATCGACCAATCCTTGCTGTAACGCCAAACGGATCCCCTCGCCGACCTCTGCTTCATTGCCATAATCGGCGGCACTGTCGAGGTGACAATAGCCCTCTGCGATCGCGCCTCGGACCATTTCAGGCGTGTCCTCGCGCGCAATTTTCCACAAGCCCAAGCCGACTGCGGGCATTGCTCCTTTGCCCACCTGTATCTTCGCTACCACATGCGTCTCCCTTTAAACCAAGTTGCTGTCATACAGACTGAATCATCGACCGTCGATCAAAACAGGACTATCCATCCCCATTGTCCTCAAAAAAAGCTCCCACCCCTTCTTCCGCACAGAAGCTCGCAATATCTACCGCTTGGCCAATCGCCATGGAGTGTTGAGCCGCACTGGCCACAATGAGAGACCAGAGTGCCTGCTCGGGTGTCGCAGCGTCCACTCTTTCTCCTGCCAACTGTCGGTGAAATGCAATGTGCTCAAAAAATGTGGCGCCGTAGTGCCCTGTCTCCTCGATCCAAGGCGGATAACCCACGCCTTGAGGTCGATACGCTGGGTGTCCCGGTACCTCTATCTGTAGTCTTGCCTCCGAGGGCGTATCGGGGTGGAAGCTGGCTTGTTCGCTCGCTACTAATCGACCGCACTCCCCCACTACCACCAACTCTTCATACAGCTCCTGGCAAAACATGTTGAGGGTAAAGCTGGCGCGGATACCGTTGGCGTAATCAATGATGACCATCGCATGGTCATCAATATCAGACGGCACACCCTGCCACTCAAAATCGAGGAAATTCACACCTCGGCCACCACTGGCATAAATCTTTTTGGGGCGTGATGCCGCTATGACATTGATGAGGTCAAAGTAATGGCAACATTTCTCAACCAGCGTCCCCCCAGAGTGCCGGTTAAACTTGTTCCACTGATTCACCTTGTCGAGAAACGGTGGTCGGTACTCAGACATCGCGATGGTCTTCACCGGACCGAGAGATGCGCTAGCCTGAATTTCGGATAGCGCCTCTGCATACTGCGCCTTGAAGCGATATTGCATGCCTAACTGAATCACACTTGGGTACTCGCGGGCCAAGCGAAGGATCTCCATCGCATCAGCGAGTGTCGTCGCCATGGGTTTTTCCAATAGAATGGGTTTGCCTGACTCACACACCATTTGTAGAACGTTGTAATGCGTATGATTCGGTGAGCAAATCACAATCGCATCGACGGCACTGTCCAAACAGGCTTCGCGCAGATCAGCGTAAACCTGCAGCGGCTGGCTCGACAGTAGGGCCCAGTCAGACTGAGCCCATTCAATGCTGCCATTGAAGGGGTCGACGATGCCTTGCACCTCTGCCCACCCGAGCCGCTGGGTGACCCGCAGATGTTCTCGGCCCATCATTCCCGCACCCACGATGAGGAGTCTGGGCTTGCCCGTTTGAGCACGGTAGGGGTTTTCGGGAATGAGTGATGCAGCGTTATCCGCCACACAGCCCCATACGGGCGTTTCAGAATCCCCCATCAGTCGCCTCCGGTTCACGCTGCAGGCGACAATACCACCAGAGCCAGAGCAAAACGTTGAGCGCTGCCAAACTCAGTAAGATGTCGCCGAAGTAAACAGAGCCCCCTGCGACTAAACCCATCGGCGAGAAGATGACATAAAGGCCAATAACACAGGACAGCAGCGTCACGGCGCAGGGTTTTCCATACGCCCAGGGTGTGAGGTCTACCACGGCTTCCAGCGGCAATGGAGCCGGCCTCAATCGTGGTCGCCATAGCCCCATACCCAGCATCATGATCACTTCAATGACAAATAGAATGGCGTAAAGATGCAGGAAATGTATCGGTAGTGCCGCTTTGAACAAAAATTGGAAGGTGCCATACGCGATGATATGAAACACGATCACCAACTTGGCAGCGCTCGCAGGAACGCGCTGGGTGAAGAGCCCCACAATCACAATCGCAATCATCGGTATGTTGTAGAAGCCGGTGAAGATGCGAATGAGCTGCCAAAGGCCATCGGGGGCAAACTGCAACAGCGGGGCGACGATCAAGGAGAAAACGGTGATCGTCAAGCCCACTCGCTTTGCCGTCCTCAACAACGCCTCGTCGGTGACGGGCTTGCCCACCCAAGGTTGATACACGTCGATACAAAATAGCGTGGCGGCGCTATTAATTAGCGAGTTAAAGGAGCTGAGCACGGCCCCCAATAACACCGCCAAGAAAAATCCTGTCGCATAGATGGGCAGTACATCCCGCACTAATTGTGGGTAGGCGAGGTCAATGGGGTGCAACTCCGGCCCGTATAAATGATAGGCAATCACACCGGGTATCATCATGAGCAGGGGCACCAACACTTTAAAAAAGCCAGAGAGCAGTACCCCTTTCTGCCCCTCAGCGAGACTGCGCGCGGCGAGCGTGCGCTGAATCACGTATTGGTTAGTGCACCAGTAAAACAAATTGGCCAGAATCATCCCCGTGAACAGCGTGGCAAAGGGTGTGGGATCGGATGGTCCACCAATCGCATTGAGTTTA
>JABJAS010000377.1 GCA_018666055.1 Halieaceae bacterium
ATGAAACTTGGTACGAGATGTACACAAAGCCCGAGAATGCTCAAAAGCGCGCGGGTTGGTGGGGGCCAGAACACATTGGGAAAAGCGGCCCCAACGGCGTCGTTATGCTGGCTCAAGTCAGTGATGAAGAAAAACTTACAGAGCATATGAAGTTTGTTAGAGAAATGGCTGCGAAAATGGGTATGAACCATGAAATTTACAAGTTAGCGCCTGACAGCAGATAAAATTAACCGACGCTAGTGTGCTTTGGCTCACTAGCCCGCCCATCAGCGCCAATAGCCGTGTCATATCCCAACGCCTCTTCCGATTGGATCGCGCCAGAATAACAACGCCAGCATACAATTCATTGCTATGCTGCGTTGCTAACTATACGACTTTTTATATGGGGAGTTATTTACATGACGGATGATGAAAAGCAGGCGCTCAGGAATTCAATGGCTGGCAAAAAAGTATCCAAAATGACCGCACAAGAACGTGAGCTTTTTGATCAAGAGTTTCAGTATGGATTGAACGATACGCCTCAAAAAATAAAGCCTGCCAATATAAAGTCTGAACAACTCTCAAAGTCTAAAGATCTAACGATGGGCTTTCTAAGCCGCATGAATTTAATCGTCAGAAAGTAATTGCATCAACCCCTACCGCAGAAAATAACACGCCTACGCACAGGCGCGCCCGCGTGCCAAACTTTTGATGTACCGTCAACAAAAGGGGAGACTAAAGGGCTGTTGTTGTTCTTGTTGGTGACCATTGGTTAACGATTGCGTCTGTGCACAGAAATTTGTTGACAGAAACGACGGTCTGCAGACAAGTGAGCTTTCACTCAGGTCGCAACAACAGACGCTTTGCGCCCTCAGTGATCGTTGTACAAAATCATCTATGGCTAAGAGTGTAAGGCTGTTGCACTTGCGAGATGATCGTCAGCAAAAAGAGCTAAGTTGATGGAGGTGAAGTAAGCCAATCAGCTGAGTTGAGACAAAAGCTGAATCAGTAGCGCGCCGTCCGTGGTGTCAAATTTCTGCGCCAAAGCGCGGTCTTCGTCTTCGACGTCCCGTCGAACCTGAAGCATCCGCCTGCGTCCCAAGTTGGTCAACAGCAGGTTGATCTGGCGTTGATCCGCAGTTGCGATCTGGCGATGAACCAATCCATCAGACACCATTCTGTCTACGAGTTTACTCAACGCGGGCGGATTGAGAAGCGCCTGCTTTGCCAATTCCCCCATGGAAAGTCTGGTGCCTGCGTCAAGGCATTCCATGACGCGCCACGCTTCGATATGGATGCCATGCTTTTTCAGGCGAACCGTCAGAGATTGCGTAACCGACCTATGCGCCGCAGCCAGTGCGTAGGATAGGTGGTTGCCAAGAGGGTTAAGCTCGGTCGTCATTGTCAGCCCCAGTAAATAGTTCCAAGTGAAATTAGTTGACTTGGAAAGAAAATTCAATTGCAATGTGCCAATTCGCCGTGCAAACTTGAGAAGGATGTGGCCCTGGGACGCCTCATAGCAGAGCTGGCTCTTCCAATCGAACTCGCGGATTTGCGCGAGAGCGGCCATTTGCACGCCCAAGGCAGTTTCAACGTAGCACTTCTCATTCCGATGTGTGGGCCTGCTGGCATTTGGGCGCCGTCTTGCATTTCGAGCGCGCAAGTCGCCGCCGTCGAATTGAACCGCACCAACGGGATTCAAGGTCGCCGTGTTCAGTTGATCATGATTGATGCCGCACTTGAGGCCGGTGAACCCATTGAAGAAATCATCAATGAACTAATCGAGCTTGGCGCAATTGATGCTATTGTCGGTATGCATCTGAGCGCGGTACGCCAAAGGTTGTCCAAGGTAGTGCGCCAACGCATTCCCTACATCTACACCCCGCTCTATGAGGGCGGTGAAACGACGCCGGGCCTTTTTGCCATTGGCGAGACTCCTCAAGAACAGCTCGGCCCTGCAATGGCGATGCTCCAGCAGGAGTTTCGACCACGCAAATGGGCGCTGATCGGGAATGATTACGTCTGGCCACGCAGCTCGCACAGTTTTGCCAAGACTTGCCTAAAGCAGATGAATGTGGATTTGGCGATGGAGTGCTATGTGCCTTTCGGGCTGCCCAGCATGACTGATCTGGTCGATAGGTTAGAAGCGTCGGGCGCGGACGCTGTGCTTGTGTCACTGGTTGGGCAAGACGCCGTCAATTTCAATCGCGTGTTCGGTCGTCGTGGCCTGCATAAATCGATCCTACGTCTGTCCTGCGCGCTTGAGGAAAATGGTTTGATGGCCTGCGGTGAGGGGAATTTAGAGCGACTGTTTTCTGTCTCTTCGTACTTTGGGTCCATTTCCACCGACGCGAATGCCTGCTTCAAAGAGCGCTACTATGCGATGCATGGGGAAATCGGCCCTGCGTTGAATTCGCTTGGGCAATCGACTTATGAAGGCTTACATTACCTGTCTGCGCTCCTGCGCGACTTTAACGACATCTGGCGCGAACGCTCTACGCAGGACGCTCTTCCTGTGATTCACGAAAGCGGTCGCAGTTTCGAGCAAAACGGCAAGCGAGAGCGGCCATCCGTCTACCTAGCGCGTGCGAATGGTGTACAATTTTGCGACTTTAAGATGCTGTAATATAATAAAAATATCAATATTATTTTCCTATTCAAATAAAATACTTGAAATGGAAAATAAAATCTTACACCGTAGCGTCAATTAATATGACGCGCTGGCCTGTGTGCCGGGCGCGGTGGGGGAACTTATATTGTACTGGCTCTTGGCTCTCGTCATATTGGCAATCGCTCTGTTGATAGGCATCTGGTTTCTTCAGCGGTTTTACGCAAAAGCATCATTGGAAAGCGCACTGGTGCGCACTGGCATGGGTGGTCGGCGCGTGATGACAGACGGCGGCTGTGTCGTGCTTCCGATTGTGCATCAATCACTGCGCGTGTCGATGCAGACCAACACAGTAACCGTGTCGCGCACGGGGCGCGAAGCGGTGCTCACATCCGATCCTTTGCGCGCTGACATCACTATGAAGTTCGAGCTGCGCGTCGCCTCAGATACCGACAATATCGCCACGGCGGCACAAGCCTTTGGTAATCGCATTGCGCGTGGCGGCGAAGCATTTGAGGATGCGCTCGCAGGTCCTTTGGCCAACGCAATCCAGACCGCGGCTGCATCGCGCGACCTGAACAATATCCACCTAGAGCGTGCCGAATTCACCCAAGAGGTCGCGCGCGTTGCCTCTGAGCACGCAGGACGGTTGGGGCTAGAGCTGGTGACAGCCGCGCTTGTTTCGATTGACCAAAGTGATTTCGCAGGGCGGGATGAAAACAACACGTTCAACGCCCGCGGCATGCGTCGTTTGGCGGAGATGGTCGCAGAAGAACGCAAGGCCCGTATTCAGGTCGAAACGTCGACAGAAGTCGCCGTTCGCGAACATCGTTTGGCGCAACATCAGCGCCAGATGGAACTGCAAAGGGCAGAGCGTGAAACAGAGATTGCCCAGCAAGAACACCTGACCAAACTTGAAGCCGAAGCGGAGAGCCGAGCGTCGCAAGCACACTCAGAGGCGCGGCATGCCTCTGAGACCAGTCGCATCCAGCAAGAACAAGAAACAGAAGCTGCGAAAGTCACTAGCGATGAGACACTCCGCAAGGTTGAGATGCGCGCTTTGCTGGAACTGGAAGAAGCGAAAATTGCCAACGGCATCAAGCTGTCGCAATCGCGCACCAAAGAGGCAAAAGCGCAAGCCGAAGAGGAAGAAGCCCGCGCGCAGGTGATTCTAGCGGCCGAAAACGTGCAGGCGCAAAAGGAACGTGCGGTCACGATGCGCGAAAAGGAAATCGCCAAACTCAAGCAAGACCGCGATATTGAACTTGAAGGTGCACGCGTCAAAAGCGACGTCAACACGCTGCTCGCCAAAGCACAGGCAGATGCATCGGTCCGCACCGCCAGCGCACATGCTGAGCAATCCGCGATGGAGGCCGAAGCGGCAGGCAGAGTTGCCCTCAATTCGGCAGAGAATACACTCAGCGATGCGGTGATCCGCATGCGCCTTGAAGAACGAAAACTCGACAAAATGCCCGAGATCATGACTCAGATGATGAAGCCTGTGGAGAAAATTGACTCAATCCGCATCAACCAGATCAGCGGACCCAGCGGCGGTTCTGGCTCTTCTGGCGGCGACGGGGTCGACAGTGCCTTTGGGGCCGCGATGGACCAGATACTCGGAATGGCCGTACGCCTGCCTGCAATGAAGCAAATGGGCGAAGAGATCGGCTTGAATTTTGACGTCCCCACCGCCGGGCGCACCGCAGATTATGCCAACCGCATTAAGGCCAAAGACGAACCTAAACCCACTTCTAAATCCGAAAAACCCAAAGAGTGATCGCTAGGTCAACTCTTCCCTCAAACCAATCAACGGAGGACTTTTCATGTCTCTGAATAGGCGAGAACTACTTGGCGGCGCAGCAGCGCTTAGCACCGCAGCGATGCTACCCAGCGCAGCAATGGCGGCGGATACGATCCAGCTGGGATCAATCCTAGATACATCTGGCATCTTCGACGCTTATGGCAAGCCGATGGATCAAGCAATGCGCTTGGCTGTGAAAGAGATTAATGATGCGGGCGGCTTGCTTGGCAAACAGGTCGAGGTTGCCGCCTATGACACCCAATCTGACATGGCGCTTTATTCGCAATATGCGCAGCAACTGACCCGTCAGGATAAAGTCGATGTTGTTCATGGCGGCATCCTGTCAGCCTCGCGTGAAGCGATCCGTCAGACCATGCGCAAGACCAAGACCTTGTACTTCTATAACGTTCAATACGAGGGCGGCGTCTGCGACCGCAACATTTTTGTGACGGGCGTGACCCCCGCCCAGCAAGTCGAGGTGCTTGTGCCTTACGCGATGAAGAAATCCGGACCCAAGGTGCATATCCTTGCGGCTGACTATAACTACGGCCAGATTACCGCGCGCTGGATTCAGAAGTTTGTCGAAGAAAACGGCGGCGAGGTCGTTGCGACTGACTTCTTCCCGCTCGATGTTGCTGATTTCGGCTCCACAATCACCAAAATCCAGCAAACCGCGCCGGATCTTGTGTTCGCACCTCTCGTGGGCGGCGCGCATCTGTCCTTCTTCCGCCAATGGTCGGCTGCGGGGATGAAAGACAAGATCCCACTCGCCTCGACGACAATGGGCGTGGGCAATGAGCACAAGGTTCTGACCCCCGAAGAGGGCAACGGCATCATGGTCGCGTATAACTATAGCCAAGAGCTCGACACACCCGCCAACATTGCATTCAAAGAAAAATGGCAGGCGGAATATGGAGATACAACTGCAATCCACGAATTAGCCGTGTCCACCTATCAAGGCATCATGCTTTGGGCCGCAGGCGTGCAAAAAGCAGGCAGCATTGAGCGCGACGCAGTCGTGGATGCGCTTGAGACGGGCATCTCCATCGAGGGTCCAGCAGGCAAAGTCACAATTGATCCGCAAACCCACCATGCCACAGTCGATGTGCACATCATGGAGTTCGAAGGCCAAGGGATGACCGTGATCGAAACCCTGCCTCAACGTGCGCCAATCGACACGCAGGCCGTGTGCGATTTGCAAGCTAACCCCGGCGACAACACCCAATACGAGATCGAAATCTGATCTCTTTGGGTTCACCTTGTCAGGGCGGTACGGGCCGCCCTGATCCTCTCCTTTCAGACGTTTGGCACTATGGACCTCAGTTTCGTTATACTTGTTGAAGTGCTCTACGGCGTCGCGTCGCTGGTCTTGATCAGTGCGGGACTGGCTGTGGTGTTTGGCATGATGAAAGTCATTAATCTTGCCCATGGTGAATTCATGATGATGGGCGGCTATGCGACCATCACCGCAGTTGGGCTTGGCGTGAATGTCTTTGTTGCCATGCTCGTCATCGCGCCCCTTGTTGTCGGCTTGATCGGCTTGATCGTCGAACGCTTGGTGATCCGGCATCTATATGGACGCTTGGTCGATACGATGCTGGCCACTTGGGGTCTTAGCCTCGTCTTTATCGGGCTGGCAACGATGATTTTTGGCAATACAACGACCGGTATCTCAACTCCAATCCCCGGCTTCGCCTTTGGTGGCTATCAGGTCAACGGCTACAACTTTTTCATTATCATCGTGTCCATTGTACTGGTCATCGCGATGTATGCAGTGCTGCGCGGGACGCGCGCGGGCTTGATTGCGCGCGGCACGATGCAGCGCTCCAATATGGCGGCAGCACTCGGCTACAGCCCAGACCGCATCTACATGATGACCTTCTTCTGCGGCTCCGCCCTGTCGGGACTTGCAGGTGCCGTTCTGGCCCCTTTGGTCGGCCTCGTTCCAACATCTGGCGGGGCTTATATTGCCAAGGCTTTTATCACTGTGATCTCGGGCGGGCCGTCGCTGATCGCAGGTCTTGTCAGTTCTGCGACCTCGTTCGGCCTCGTCAGCCAGTTCTTCACATTCGCCATCTCGCCCGTCATCGGTGAAGTCGCGCTATTGATCGCTGCTGTCGTCTTGCTGCGCACCATGCCGCAAGGGATTACTGGTCGCTTCTTCAAGGGCAAATTGTGATGGGCCGTAACGGGTCGCACGATGTGATTATCACGCTGGTGGTTTCGGCTTTGCTGATTTGGCTGCTGCCGTTGATGATCAGCACTTACACGCTAACGGTGCTCGTAATCTATGGCATGTTAGGTCTTAGCCTTGGGTTGATCTGGGGCTTTGGCGGGATCTTGTGCTTTGGTCAGGCCGCTTTCTTCGGATTGGGTGCCTATACCTATGCCATCGCTGCCATCAATATTGGCGAGAGCACGCTTCCGATGGTCCTCGCGGTTCTGGTGCCAGCGGTGTTCGCGGCTCTGCTCGGAGCAATGATGTTTTATGGGCGACTGACGGATGTTTATTTGGGTGTCATCACGCTGGTAGTCACGCTGATCCTGTTCAAATTTGTGAACTCCACCGCTGGTCCGCAATACGTGATTGGCAACGCGCGCTTGGGCGGTTTCAACGGCATCCCCGGCTTTCAAACGCTTAATGTGCCGGGTGATCCCAGCGCTTATATCTGGGGCGATCCCTATTTCTATGTCTGCGCCATCGCTTTGGTGGCCGTGTTCTTGTTGGTCACTTGGCTGCTTCGTTCATCCTTCGGGCGCATTGCCGTCGGCATTCGAGAAAACGAAGTACGCATGGGCCTCATGGGCTACGACATAGCCGCACGCAAAACCGTATTGTTTGCGATAGGGGCTGCCATTGCGGGGCTTGCAGGCGCGTTGTTCGCCAATTGGGGTGAGATTGTTACGCCCAAACTGTTTTCGCTCGGCCAATCGGCGGAGATCATTATTTGGTGCATCGTCGGCGGACTTGGCACGCGCTTTGGTCCCATCGTTGGAGCCGCTGGATTGGCATATCTCAAGTTCATGCTGGGCCAGCAAAGTATGATCGACAATACGCTGATCATGGGCTTGATCCTTGTGCTGTTCGTTGTGTTCTTGCCGCGCGGTCTGGTGCCCGCAGTTGCTTCGCTCTTGAACAGCATTTTTGGCCGCACCAAGCGCAAGCCAAGACCTCGCCGGATGAGGACCGCTCGCCATGGTTGAAACGGTCTTGGAAACCAGCGGACTGACGATGCGCTTTGGCGGTGTAACGGCAAGCGACAACGTCAATTTCAAGCTCAAAGCACGCGAGCTGCGCTGTTTGATCGGACCCAACGGTGCGGGCAAATCGACCTTCTTCAAATGCGTGACAGGGCTGTTGACGCCGACTGAGGGCCACGTTTACATGCGCGGGCAAGAAGTCACAGGATGGCAACCGCATCAGATTGCATCGCTCGGCGTGGGTATCAAAACCCAGACACCGAACGTGATGGACGCGCTCAGCGTACATGAAAATGTCTGGCTCGCAGCACGACGCTTCTACAACATCGCTGAAGCAAGGGATCGCGCAGATGCGATCATCGAACGATTGACTTTGAGCGCGATTGCACGCACGCAGTTGGGACAATTGGCGCACGGCGAACGCCAGCGCGTGGAACTGGGGATCGTCGCCGTCGCCGATCCGTGGCTCGTGCTGCTCGATGAACCCGCCGCTGGAATGAGCGCGCAGGATGTGGATCGCATGACCGAAATCATCCACGAACTGACCCGCTTTGCCGCCGTCGTTATCGTTGAACATGACATGCAATTCATCCGCTCCATCGCGCAAACCGTGACCGTGTTCCATCAAGGCGCAGTGTTGATGGAGGACAATGTCGAACGCGTCATGTCAGATCCCCAAGTGCGCGCCGTTTATCTGGGAAAGAAAGCGTGATGGCTGAAGACCGCGATATACTGCTCTCCGCCAAAGGGTTGTCCGGTGGATATGGCCGAGTGCCGATCCTGCATGGCATCGACCTTGATGTCGGCGAAAACGAAGTCGTTGGCGTGCTCGGCCATAACGGCATGGGCAAGACAACGCTTTTGAAAACCCTGATGGGCTTCCTTCCTGCAAGTTCGGGGCAAGTGCGCTATGACCAGAACGATATCACGCGACTGCCGCCCAATGAGCGCAGTCGAATGGGCCTCGGCTATGTACCGCAAGGGCGCGGCATCTTTCCGCAACTCACTGTACGCGACAACCTGCGCTTTGCTTGGCACGATCATGGCACTGGCTCCGAGCAGGGTCTGATAGAAGCGGTACTCGCTGATTTCCCGCGCCTCTCTCGCCTGCTGGACCGCGAAGGCGGGGCTTTATCAGGGGGCGAGCAACAATTGCTCTCACTGGCGCGTTGTCTGATGGGCGAGCCGGACTTCCTACTGCTCGATGAGCCAACAGAAGGCATCCAACCCTCCATCATTGAGGAAATGTCTGAAACTTTGTTGACACTGCGCCAAACTCGCGGGCTGTCCATTTTGCTGGTTGAGCAGAACTTTGACTTTATCGCTGATTTGTCTGACCGCGTTTTGGTGTTGGAGCGTGGACGGATCACAGGCGAGCTGACGCGCGAAGAGCTGTCAGACCAATCCAAGGTCGATCAATTTCTGGGCTTTGGCGCTGCACGCGGCACGCGTCAAAACACCGCACGGGCGCAAACACAGGCCGCTGCGCCACAACGCGTCGAAACATTCGCCCAGCAACCAAGCGCAGCTGCGCCCAATCCATCGCAACCCTCAGTATCAACGGTGACAGCAATGACTATCAAACGCCCTACTCTTGCTCAAATGCGCACCATGGCCGAACGGTTCGGGATGAGCCTATCGGACGAGGACCTGAGTGAATACTCAGAGATCATCGAGCCATACATGCAGGCTTATGACAGGTTGGACGCGATGCCCGACAACTTGCCGGAAGTGCGCTATCCACGTAGCCCCGGCCGTTTCCCTGATCCAAGCGAAAACCCGCTCAATGCATGGTACGTCAAAACTGAGGTGCGCGGCGCGCCTGATGGAAAATTGCGTGGCAAGAGGATTGCACTAAAGGATACAATCTGCCTTGCGGGTGTACCGCTGATGAACGGCTCATCCATCATGGAAGGCTACACGCCAGAAATTGACGCCACTATCGTCACGCGGATGCTCGACGCAGGCGCTGTCATCGCAGGCAAAGCACATTGCGAGAACTTTTGCCTCTCTGGCGGTTCGCACACCAATGCCAAAGGCCCAATCCATAACCCTTATAAACGCGGCTATATGGCAGGCGGCTCTTCTGCTGGATCTGCTGCATTGGTCGCAGCAGGCGAGGTGGATATGGCAATCGCTGGCGATCAAGGCGGCTCTATCCGTATCCCGGCCTCCAATTGCGGCTGTTATGGGATGAAACCCACACATGGTTTGGTGCCCTATACAGGCGCAATGCCGATTGAACAAACCATCGACCACCTTGGCCCTATCACAAACAGTGTCGCGGATAATGCATTGCTATTAGAAGTGTTGGCAGGCGAGGATGGCCTTGATCCGCGCCAGTACAAACCGAAGGTCTACAGCTACACTGAGGCATTGGGTCGCGGAGCGCATGGACTGCGCATTGGCGTTTTAAGTGAGGGCTTTGGCCACCCCAATTCAGAAGCGGACGTTGACCAAAAGGTGATGCAGGCCATCGAGCGTTTTCGAGAGCTTGGCGCGCGCGTTGAGGATGTCTCTGTTCCCGAACATCACACCGCGATGGACGCATGGACTGCAATCACTCTTGAAGGGCTGCAAGATGGCATGATGTGGGGCAATTCCACAGGGACCAATTATCGCGGTTTGTTCCTACCCTCAATGACCGATCACATGTCACAATGGAAAGGCCGCGCGGACGAGTTGAGCCATTCGTTAAAGGCCTGCATGTTCGTTGGGGAGCATTTCCAGCAACAATATCGCGGGCGCTTTTATGGTAAAGCGCAAAACATTATGCGCCGGTGCAATGAACGTTACTTGGCCGCGCTAAAGCAATATGACCTGTTGCTGATGCCGACGCTGCCAATCAAACCCCAGGAACACCCGCCTGCCGATTGCTCGCTGAGCCTGTACGTGCAGCGTGCCTTTGAAATGGTGCCGAACACGGCCCCCTTTAATGGAGGCTTGCCCGCGATGAGCATCCCTTGTGGCTTTAGCGAAGGGCTGCCAATCGGATTACAATTGGTCGGGCCACATTACGGTGAAATAAAAATTTATCAGGCAGCCCACGCCTTTGAGCAATCAGGTGATTGGCGCGATATGTAAGGAGCCTTCACAATGACTATCCTGAACGAGAGTATTGCAAGCCGGATCCAGAATTTTGGGCTGGATCAAGATGTATCTGTGCAGAGTAATCTCGCGCCACGTGATGGAAGATCATATGTCCAAGGCGCGAAACATCCTGAACTTGCCTACGCCACGATCCCGCAGCTTTTGCGCGATGCCGTGTCGCGATATGGCCCTCGCGATGCGCTGATCTTTCCGGAGGCGCGGCTGAGCTACTATGATCTTGATCGCGCCGTAGATTCGTTGGCAGCGGGTTTTCTGGCATTAGGGTTGGAAAAAGGGGATCGCCTTGGCATCTGGTCGCCAAACCGGCTTGAGTGGGTTCTGACCCAGTTTGCCACCGCGCGCATTGGCGTGATCTTGGTGAACATCAACCCTGCGTATCGCTTGTCTGAATTGGAATATGCGCTGAACAAAGTGGGTTGCAAAGCTTTGGTTTTGGCGCAGTCTTTCAAGTCGTCTGAATACCTTGAAATGATCCGCACTTTAGCGCCAGAATTGGCGCAGGTTGAACGCGGGCGGCTGCACTCGGCCAGGTTGCCAAACCTACGCCATGTGATCGTGATGGACGATGCGTCAGAGGGCAGCGGTGTCTGGACCTTTGCCGAGGTGGCTACGCTTGGTGGGCCGGCGCAGCAGCTGCGCCTGCCTGAGATCGACCGCACGCTTCAACCGGATGACGCGATCAACATTCAGTTCACCTCTGGCACAACTGGACAACCAAAAGGGGCGACGCTTTCGCACTACAACATAGTCAACAATGCGCGTTTTGTGACGGATCGGATTAAGCTGACGGAGAACGATCGCCTCGCCATTCCGGTACCGCTCTATCATTGCTTCGGCATGGTAATGGGCGTGCTCGGTGGCGTAAGCAAGGGTGCCGCACTGATCTTTCCGGGTCAAGCGTTTGATGCAAAGCAAACGCTTGACGCACTCGCCACCGAACGTTGCACTGCGCTTTATGGTGTGCCAACGATGTTCGTCGCGATGCTACAGGAACTGACCGACGCATCGCGCGATCTATCCGCTTTGCGCACAGGCGTAATGGCGGGCGCTCCTTGCCCAGTTGATGTGATGAAACAAGTCAATGACCGGATGCACATGAACGAGGTCACAATCTGCTACGGCATGACCGAAACCTCACCCGTGTCGTTCCAAAGCTTTGTTGATGACACTACCCAACAGCGCTGTGAAACCGTCGGACGCGTACATCCGCATCTGGAGGTCAAGATCGTCGATGAAAGCGGTCAAATCGTACCGGTAGGTGTCCAAGGCGAGCTCTGTACGCGCGGATATTCAGTAATGAAGGGCTACTGGGAAGAGGCTACACGCACATCGGACGCTATTCGCGACGGTTGGATGCATTCAGGCGATCTTGCGGTGCTAGAAATTGACGGATTTTGCTCGGTCACAGGTCGGGTCAAGGACATGATTATCCGTGGCGGCGAAAACATCTATCCACGAGAGATCGAGGAATTCCTGTTCAGCCATCCCGAGGTGAGCGAAGTCCAAGTGTTTGGCGTGCCTGATACGCGATTAGGGGAAGAGGTTTGCGCATGGGTTGTGGCCCTAAAAGGCGGCGAAGTTACATCCGAAGCGCTGCGCACGTTCTGCGCGGGCCAGATCGCTCACTTCAAAGTGCCGCGCCATATTCGAATCGTCGACGAACTTCCGATGACAATCACTGGCAAGCCACAAAAGTTCGTCATGCGCAACCGAATGATTGAAGAACTGAGTAGCGGTTCAACTGGTTGATTAAATAAAATTAGTACAGCACAAGAGCAACTTTGGTGGGCCATATGGTGGCCTCCTGCATCAGACGCCAATGAATATCGCTTGATATCAGGTGTGTAACTGCAGCTTCCTAAGGATTGTGGTACCCTCACACGGACTCAAACCGCGGACCTACTGATTACAAATCAGTGCTTCTGTTTCTTTGTTATTCATCTGCCTAATTCCATTCTAACTACGCCTCTCTAAAGAAAGCACAATGAGCAAATCA
>JABJAS010000378.1 GCA_018666055.1 Halieaceae bacterium
CCTCGCCCTGCCGAACCTCAATCCACCAACGCCAAGCTCTACCATCAATTTAGTGAGCCTTACTCCAGAAAGCAAACGCTGCACCGGACGCCGTCTTGCCAGAGTCTATCCGCGAAAGCGTAAGAGGCTTGCTGCTTCAAAACGACTGTCGACTCATCCAAAACTACGACAATCATCGTAATTCAGTTTAAATTCAGCTTTAATTCAGCAGAATTGGCAATTCATCATGGAGCCCGGCATGCGCCTTGCATTACTGACACTCATTGGCCTTATTCTGATCAGCGGGTGTCAATCACCGAATCCCCCGCCGTCATCGCCGCCCAGCATGCCAAGCCCGTCATCGCCTAGTTCGCCCAGCATGCCGAGTCCTTCAACGCCCAGTTCGCCCAGCTTGCCAAGCCCATCATCACCCAGCTCGCCCAGCACGCCGAGCCCTTCAACGCCTAGCTCACCGAGCATGCCAAGCCCGTCATCATCCAGCCCGCCCAGCATGCCAAGCCCGTCATCACCCAGCTCGCCCAGCATGCCAAGTCCGTCATCACCCAGTTCGCCCAGCATGCCAAGCCCGTCATCATCCAGTTCGCCCAGCATGCCAAGCCCGTCATCGGCGAGTGAAGCTGAGCGCGCTGGCGCAGAAAATGATTCCGCAGACCCAGCTGAAGACCAAGCCGGTGCCGCCGGTAAAAAATTGGCGGAGGTCGGGAAGGCCTTATCCAGTGCCGCGGGTAATTCGGTTGGGTCCGAGAACGGCGACAGTGCTGGCGATGACGCCCAAGCAGGATCAAGCGCACCGTCCGAACCTTGGGATCCTCTGTTACCGGAGCCGCTGGACAATACCAACTCCGACGGCGAACGCTTTGACGAGTCGCTCGCCGAAGCCTCTGACGACACCGGCAGCCAATCGAGCGACACTGCACCATCCGGGGACCAAGCCGCCTCGAGCAACAGTGCGCAAACCGCATCAAGCGATGAGCGTGCAGAGCGCGAGCAAACGTCTTCGACTGCTCAGATTGGCAATGATGACCCCGCGGCGGAGACCACAAACATAGATGCAGATGATCTCGGAGCCGACCTGCAAGCCCTTGCTGAAGCACTGACCCGCGCCGGCATAACGCTGACCAACGCCGGCGAGTTACTCAGCCAAAGCGCGACCAGTGGTACAAGCGGCGACGCAGGCAGCGACGCACTCGATTCAGCACTCAGTGAGGCTAGTATTGCTATTTTAATTCTTGAACAACAGCTCAACCAATTGGAGACGAATGGCGTCGACGGTGAACGGGTCAGCGATGCGGCTCGTCTGGTTATTTTGGCCAATGAGGCCCTCTCTGATGCGACGCTTGCAACCGACAGCCGCGCGCCATTACCGACGCTCTCCGGACGCGCGACCCAGACAGCCGGAGATCAGCGCATCGCTGAACTCGATGCCGAGCTTGAGCGCTCGATTGTTGTCTTTGAAACCGATATTCAGGATGCTCGCAATGCAGTCGCTGCCGAATTAGCGGGCAGCGCAACGGAAGCCGCGGGCGGACCTTCAATGGTTGATTTGGCTGAAGGCTTAGCTCAGGCTGATCCAGCTATCCCTCTAAATGAAGCTGATGCTGCCCAAGGCGAGGCAACTGCAAGAACCGCAGCGCCGCCCAGAGGCCGCGCGCCCGGCAGGACCCAACAGCAATCTGCTGGCCCCGCACCGATTCCAGAAGATATTCCCAGCCCTCAAGGCGATGACATTGTTGCAAAACAATTGCGGGAGGCCGCCGCAGCCGAACAAGATCCCGCACTGAGGGAAAAACTCTGGGACGAATATAAACGGTATAAGCAAGGACTTTAACCTGTGACTAAATCCCGCACGCAAAGCGCTCTAACAACCCTCGCTCAGCTATTGCTTATCACGACATTCATGACCCTAATGGGCTGCACGACAACCCAAGTCATTACGGCAAATTCGAAACCACCCGTGCAACTGCAAACGGTGATCTCGGATGCAGAGCGCGTCGACGTCATGATATTGCCGTTTGCACCCAACCTAGAGACACTGCCTGAGTCTGGAGGCGACGACATCCCAGTGTCGGCCGAGGTGCGCCGAGCCGAATCACGCTATCTCGCCTTTCATTTGAAAGATACCCTGGAACGAACTGGCAACTGGGGCATTGTTCGCGTGGTTCCCAGCGCAGCACGCCATCACCCATTGCTGGTTTCGGGGAAAATTTTAGCATCCGATGGAGAACGCCTAACCGTTTTGGTCACGGCAACCGATGCAAGCGGACGCACTTGGCTCACACAAACCTATGAAGACACCGCCAGCAAGTACGCCTACCAATCAGTTAAAGAAGATCCCTTCCAAGACCTTTATAACAACATTGCCAATGATTTAGTCCAGCAGTACCAGACTCGCGCGGTCAGTGAGATCAGCAATATTAAACAAATCGCTCAACTAGCGTTTGCCGCGGATCTGGCGCCCGATGCCTTTGCCAGTTATCTCATCGAAAATCGAGACGGCACGACATCGATTGCCCAAGCACCCGCGGACAACGATACTATCCTGCAACGGGTTGCTAAAATTCAGACACAGGATGACCTTTTGGTCGACACCTTGGATGACTATTACTTTAAATTCTACCGAGATATTAAGCCGTCCTACGACGAATGGCGCTACGCCACCTATGACGAGGCGGTTAGACTGCGGCAACTGAACAAGCAGTCCCGCAATCGGCTCTTAACGGGGGCCGCACTTATTGCCGGCGGGATCTATGCGGGCTCTAAGAGCAACACCTGGGCCGCTGATGCCGCTGCAGCCGGCGCCGTAGTTGGCGGTATCGCCGCTGTAAAAGGGGGGCTAGACCGGCGCAAGCAAACCGAGATTCACGAACAAGCGCTGCAAGAACTCACCCAATCTCTGGGCCGCGAGATCACGCCGAATGTCTTGGATATCGAGGGCGCAACCGTTGAACTAACCGGTAGCGCTGAACAACAGTACGCGCAATGGCGATCTATGTTGCGAACACTTTACCAAGCAGAACGCGGCCTGAGCCAACAACCCCTAACCCCTCAGGCTCGATGATTAAACCATGCTGACATCGATCCAACCCGGAACGCTGCTCGCTGAAACATTCAGCGTTATTGATGTCGTGCCAACACCTTCGGTCCAGCATCCACGATTTCGGGCGATGGATCTAACCACGACTAGCGAAGTATTTGTAACGGCCGTGCCCCTCTTAGCTGGCAACCTGGCAACCCTTGCGGCCATCAGTGACCGACTGAAAAAGCTGAGCCACCCCGATATCCAAGCACACTTAGGGTTCTGGACAGATGCTCACGCAGCTTATCTTGTTGACGCGCCGCTCATGAAAATGGCGAGCGACCCGATTGCCAAACCACCTACAGCCGCACAACTAAGGCGTTTGGTCGCTGCGCTTGACTATGCGGAGGCGCTCGGCTTTCATCAAACTGGGTTCGATTTGGCCTGGCTCACGCAAACGGATCATCAGGGCTTCCTGGTTCAGCATCTGGGCTGGCCACGCTGGGCGCTGACCTCGGCGCCACACCGTAATCCCGATGCCTCGGGGGTTATCAACTTCAGCGAATGGGCTTATCAGCTTTATACCGACGCTCCCTGGCAGGGCCTTGACGCATTGCAGGCGCAACCACCGCTGCCCGCGGGTTTAACGCCCCTGATTTCTGCGGTGCAGCAAGGTACGACCCGAACCTTTGGCGACCTTTTGGTCCTCATTGAGGAAAGTGGCGCAGACGCAGTATCCGGCGTGGTCGGGACGGGCCCGTTAAAGGCGACAACCTTTGAGATCGCAACCCCCGCAACCCCCGCAACGTCAGCGGCATCGGCATCGGCATCGGCATCGGCATCGGCATCAGCATCAGCATCAGCATCAGCATCAGTCATCTTGCCGGGATCACCGGTTGCACCCGATGATCCCGCGCCAAGCACACGGCCTCCCACAGCCGGCTGGGAGCCTAAAACGCTTTTAATCGCTTTTGCTCTCATCATTCTTGCCGGCTTTGTCTTTTGGGTTCTGCCCGATTTAGTCAGCTCACAGAACACCCGCCAAACCCAGATCGATACAAACCCAACCGCTGCGCCCGCGCCAACGGTTGTCACGAAGCAGGCACCCATCGCCAACGCCAAAGCCAAGATCATCGCAGAGCAGGCCGAAGCACTTGCCGAAACCTTTCTCCGGAAACTCATCTCACTAGAAGATTTGGGCCTAGCGCTTTGGGACCCAACCGCCCTTGCTCAAATCAACCAAGAGGCGATGGCGGCTGATGACGCCTATCGTCCAGGGGAGGCCCAAATCGCGCTCGCGCTGTACGCACAGTTAATGGCCAGGGTTACCGCGCTTGAGGCTGCCCTGCCAGATCTTCGCGCCGAGAACCTTACACAAGCCCAACAAGCCTTGTCGGAAGCAGACAAGCTCAACGCACTTAAGTTCTGGGAAATTGCTGCCCAATTAAATCCGGAGATGACCGAGGTGCAGGCAACTTGGCAAGCCGTTCAACAGCTCCCAACGATCGCTGCGCTCATGAGTGAAGCTGACATAGCTGAACGGGCAGGCAAAGTTGAGGCCGCCAACACCATCTTGCGCGAGGCGACTGCTTTGTTCCCAGGCTGGGCGCCGTCCCAAAAAGCCGCTATCAGAATTCAACAAATCCTGATCCGAAAGCAGTTTCAGAGCAGCATGTCACTTGGGTTTACGGCCCTCTCCGAAGGATCCTATGATGCGGCGATCAGGGCATTTGAGC
>JABJAS010000379.1 GCA_018666055.1 Halieaceae bacterium
CTTTAAGTCCCCAGTGAATGGTGATGCCGTATTTCTTGATCCTGAGACCTCAATGCGCATTCAACGCGATTTGGGCAGTGATATTGTGATGATCTTCGATGAGTGCACGCCTTACCCTGCATCTGCGGCAGAGGCGCACGACTCTATGCAGCTCTCGCTTCGGTGGGCAGAGCGCAGCAAGCGTGCTCACGCCGATAACCCCTCGGCGTTGTTCGGTATCGTTCAGGGCGGCATGCATTTGGACTTGCGCAAGCAATCCTTAGACGGCCTGACGCGCATCGGCTTCGATGGGTATGCAATCGGTGGCTTGTCAGTGGGTGAGCCCAAGTCAGAAATGATCAAGGTGCTCGACGGCTTGGCCAGTGAGTTACCCAATGAGTCACCTCGTTATTTGATGGGGGTGGGCACACCCGCCGATCTGCTTGAAAGTGTGCGCCGCGGTGTGGATATGTTTGATTGTGTGATGCCGACTCGGAACGCCCGTAACGGACACTTATTCACTAGCACGGGCATTGTAAAACTGCGTAACGCCCGCCATAAAACCAGCGTTGAACCGCTGGACCGCGACTGCGACTGTTACACCTGCCAAAATTTCTCACGGGCCTATCTTGCCCATTTGGATAAGTGCAACGAAATTCTGGGGTCTCAGCTGGCGACCATTCATAATCTGCGCTACTACCAGCGTCATATGGCAGCGATTCGATCAGCGATCGAAGCGGGGACGTTGGATGACTACGCGAAGGATTTTTATGCCCGTCTTGAGAGTGAGGGAGAGACATGAGCGAGACAGGACAGCCGATCAAGTCGCCTTGCATCGAAGTGTGTGCTTTGGATGACCACAATGTCTGTATTGGGTGCTACCGCACAGCAGACGAGATCATCGATTGGTTTGCTGCCAGCGATGATCGTAAACGCGTCATTCTGGAGGCGGTGCAAAGACGCAGGACAGCGAGCTCATAGCTGACCAGCCGACCTATTCGGTTGAGATATCCAGCAATCCCGTCTCGGTGTTCAGTGGCCAGATCCGGACGCGATCGATGTGGGTCTTGGCAATGTCCTCAATTTCCAGTTGATACCCCTCAATCCTGACCGAGGCCCGGGCGCTCGGAAAAGCCTCCAAAGCCTCCAGTGCCAGACCACTGACGGTTTTGGGGCCATCGGTGGGCAGATCCCATTTTCGCTGCCGGTTCAGATCGCGAATAGTGACTGTGCCTGAGCAGGTGGTGCTGCCATCAGCGTGGCGCGTGATTTCCTCGTTTTCCTCAACTAAGTTAGAGGTGAACTCGCCCACAATCTCCTCAAGAATATCTTCTAGCGCCACCAAGCCAAGGATGTCGCCATACTCATCCACCACCATGCCAAGACGCTTCTTTTGTCTTTGAAAATGCAGTAGCTGAGTGTTGAGCGGCGTATTCTCAGGGATAAAATACGGGGCGTCGGTCTCGTTCTTGAGGATCTGCCGGTTGAGCCGCCCCCCTTCTAACACCCGGCTTAAATTGCGCATGTGAAACACGCCCTCGATTTGATTGGTGTCGCCTCGATAAATGGGTAAGCGCGTATGTTCACTATTTTTGAGTTGTTGCAGGATGGCTTCGTCGGGGGCTTCCATGTCTATGCCATAGATCTCATTCCGGGGTGCCATGATGTCATTCACGGTCATTTGCTCTAGATCGAGAATATTGACCAACATACGACGGTGCCGACTGGGAATCATTGAGCCCGACTCCGTCACGATGGTTCTCAATTCGTCTTGCGATACCGCATCGTCGCCCGCTTGATCGGGGGAAAACCCTAGTAACCTCAAGATGCCATTGGTGAGCCAATTGATCGATAAGACCAAGGGCATCAAAAGCTTTTGCAGCGGTAGCAAAATCAGGCTAGCCGGAAACGCCACCCGTTCTGGGCGCAGCGCTGCAATGGTTTTGGGCGTGATCTCTGCAAAGATCAAAATCACAAAGGTGAGCGTGATGGTGGCGATGGCGATCCCCGCGTCACCAAATAGCCGAATCGCGATGACGGTGGCGATCGCGGAAGCAAGGATGTTCACCAGATTGTTGCCAATCAGTATGAGTCCAATCAGTCGGTCGGGCCGCTTCAACAAACGGATGGCTCTTTTGGCCCCGCGATGACCTGTTCCGCTCAAATGTTTTAAGCGATACCGGTTTAAGGACATCATGCTGGTCTCTGAGCTAGAGAAAAAAGCAGAGATCAGAATCAGGAGGGCTAGCGCTGCAAAGAGCAGAGCCAGTGATGTCTCGTTCAAGAGTGGCTGACGCCTCTATAACCTTGGAAGGGAAATGGTGGAGAAAAAATGCCGGCGGCACAAGCGTATTGTGACGTCTTTTGGCCGCAGTCCACCGGCTACGGGGTCAGCGGAAGGAGCAGTTCAAGCACCAGTTTCGAACCAAAAAAACCAAGCACAATCAGGCCAAAAGCAATCAAATTGACCGTAATGGCTGACTGAACCCGCCATCCGCGCCGGAGGTACTGGATCACTAGGACCGCGTAAAGACACCAAGCGAGCAGCGTCAGAATCGTTTTGTGCACTAATTGCTGCCCAAAAAGGTCCTCGATAAAAATCACGCCTGTACCAATGGCAACGGTCAGAATCAAAAAGCCGGTGCCGGTCAGCTCATAAAACAGCGCCGAGGCGGCCTCAAGTGGCGGTAGCTTGCGAATC
>JABJAS010000380.1 GCA_018666055.1 Halieaceae bacterium
GATTCGATTGACAATATCAACCCTTCTGACACCACTGACTCGCTGGGTCGCTATGCTCAGGCAACGCCGGCGCTGGCAGACCAAGCCATCAACAGTGCAAACCGGGCGGCAGTGGAGTGGGGGCAGTCTCCCATGGAGACCCGCTACCAAGTACTGATGGCAATCGGTAACGAGCTGATCGATCGAAGTGCTGAGCTGGGTGAGTTGCTTGCGAGAGAGGAGGGTAAAACCCGCGCCGAGGGTGTCGGGGAAGTGTTTCGATCGGGGCAATTCTTTCACTACTTCGCAGCGGAGGTTCATCGTCAAATCGATGACCGCGTGGACTCGGTGCGCCCCGGTATTGAAATAGAAACCCGACGAGAGCCGCTCGGCGTAGTGGCTGTGATCAGTCCTTGGAATTTCCCAATGGCCACGGCGGTTTGGAAAATTGCACCGGCGTTAGCCTTCGGCAATGCCGTGATTTTCAAACCCGCTAATCTTGTTCCAGCGAGTGCATGGGCCCTGACGGAGATCATTGCGCGTCAGTCAGCGCTGCCTAAGGGGACCTTTAACTTGCTGATGGGTGGCGGCGGGCGCGTTGGTAATCACATTATCAACAGCGACAAAATCCATGCGGTGACCTTTACCGGCTCGCTTCCCGTGGGCCGTCAGGTGGCGACTGCGACCGCGGCTAATCTCGTCAAATGCCAGTTAGAAATGGGTTCTAAAAATGCGCTGATTGTTGCCGCCGATGCGGATTTGGACGTCGCAGTGAATGCGGCTTTTGCTGGCGCGTATAGTGGAACGGGACAAAAATGCACCGCTTCTTCGCGTCTGATTGTTGACGAGCGTGTTCACGATGCCTTCGTTGACAAGCTGGTGGCCAAACTCGCGAGTGTCCGAGTCGGCCATGCGCTCGAAGAGGGTGTCGATATGGGGCCTGTCGCCTCTGAAGAGCAGTTGCTGGAAAATTTGGCGTGGGTGAAGCGGGGCGTCGAAGAAGGTGCAACGTTACTGGTAGGCGGCGAGCGCCTGACGCTTGACTCGCCGGGTTACTACATGTCCCCGGCGCTCTTTGTTGATACTGACAATACAATGGCCATCAATCGCGAGGAATTGTTTGCACCCATCGCCTGTGTCATTCGCGCCCGAGACTACGAGCACGCGCTCGAGATGCTCAATGATACGGATTTTGGCCTCACCGCCGGCATTATCACTCAATCGCTAGCGATTGCCTCTGACTTTAAAAAGCGTGCCGTTAGCGGCTGTGTCATGGTGAATCTGCCCACGGCCGGGACCGATTACCACGTCCCGTTTGGGGGGCGAAAGGCCTCCAGCTTTGGGCCTCGTGAGCAGGGTCAGTACGCTCGCGAATTTTATACAACCGTTAAGACCACTTACTTACAAGCGTAATCAGGGAGTTTTTGGTGAATCCAGAGTGGCTAGTGATTGACGGCCTGCAGTACTCCGCTTGGTCTCGAGAGATTTTTGAGCAGATGCGCGAGGGTGGTCTCGATGCGGTTCATGTGACTATCGCGTATCACGAAAATACCCGCGAAACGCTGACTCGATTCGGAGAGTGGAATCAGCGTTTTGAGAGTTTCCCAGACCTGATCCGTCCCATTTATGAGCCCGCCGATATCACGAAGGCGAAAGCCGAGGGGCGTGTGGGTATCATTTTTGGGGCCCAGAATTGCTCGCCCATCGAAGATGAAATCCGGCTGGTCGAAGTGATGCGCCGGCTTGGGCTGATGATTATGCAGCTCACTTATAACAATCAAAGCTTGCTGGCCTGTGGTTGTTATGAGGAGGAGGACAGCGGCCTAACACGCTTTGGCAAGCAGGTGATTGCTGAGATGAATCGCGTGGGAATGGTTATCGACATGTCTCACAGCGCAGAACGATCGACCTTGGAAGCCGTCGATTGCTCTGCTCAGCCCGTTATCATTTCGCACGCTAACCCCAGTCACTTTCACCCTGCATTGCGCAATAAGTCTAATAAGGTGTTGGATGCGATTGCGGCCAATGAAGGATTACTCGGATTTTCTCTATATCCCTTTCACCTGAAGGACGGGCCGCAATGCTCGTTGGACAACTTTGCCGACATGGTGGCTTGGACCGCCGATCGAATGGGCGTGAATCGCATCGGTTTTGGCTCGGATCTCTGTCAGTCGCAGCCGCAGTCGGTGCTGGAGTGGATGCGAACCGGGCGATGGTCAAAGGTCATGGATTATGGCGAAGGTTCATCCCAAGACGCAGGATGGCCTGAATCGCTCGCCTGGTTTGGTGATAACCGCGACTTTCCGCGGATTGTGGACGCGCTCAAAACCAAGGGTTTTTCTGACGAAGAGTTGGGCTTGATAATGGGGGGGAACTGGGTCGATTTACTGACTCGCGTTGCGCAGCCAGTGGCTGAGTCCGCCGAGATCGACGCAGAGATATGACGTTAAGTTCGGGGCCAGTCACGGATAAAACTTTGTCGCTAAGACCGGCGGCAGTGGTGATGGAACTTGAGCGGCTTGGATCATTTTCTCCCACGAGGTTAAGTTTCGCCCGCCGCTTAACGCGGCTGATGTATCAGTCGCGTTGGCAGATTAACTGTGTTGCCTTTGATCTTGATGAGGGCGGTTATGGGTCCGCTATTTATCGCTTAGAGACCGCAGCAAAACGCTATCACATCGTCGTTTTCTCGAGATACATTGCTGATGAGCAGCGGACCGATCGGGTGATTGCCGACACCTGGGATCTGACGTTTGGATTGGTAGAGGGTGAGGTAGACGACGCGCTACTGGCCTCGCTGGAGGCAAATATGCCTCTGCAAGAGGCGGGACGTCAGCACCCTCGACTGCTGGTTTTGTCTAGAGCCAATCGCAGCGTGCGCAACTTTGATGCCTTTGTGGCTGCGCTGTGCGCAGGCGAACAGCCCGACGTGGCCTGTTTGTTAGAGGCCGGTTACCTCTATCGAACGACCGCGGTGTACGGTAATGGCAAGTTTGGTATCGCCGATTATGATCGTCTGCGCACGGGCGCCGATTTTTATCAGCCGTTTTCTCCCCAAATGACGGCGGTTTATGTTTTACGTGAGTTCTCTGTGGCGCAGGTTGAGCACATCGCTCGTCACAAGAATGCTGCAGTGGCGGTCGAGTTGGATTTAGATTTGCGGCGTTATCTCGGGATTGGTAACTCAACCGGGCTGGGGATGGCGCCCTTTCTGATTAATCATCCTCAGCTGATCAATCATTGGGTCTATGCAAGAGAGCAGGCGCTGGCAGTGGCGAGCGGTCAGTCGCCGCTGGAAGGGCACCGCATCCATATGGTGAGGTTATGTCGCCGGGCGATGGCGTATTTTGCTGAGATGCGAGTCGAGGATAGTGCTCAGTCAGGGCGCAATACCGTGGTCTACGAGGAACTCGACCAAATTGTCGCGTGGCTAGAGCAAGTCCCGCTAGAGCCGTCTTTGTGGCGACAGCTGATGGACTGGGCGGAAACCTCGCTCTCACTGGAGACGCAAGAGCTGATTAATACGCTGCTCATCGAGTGTTACCCCGACGAAGTGGATGCCTTGGAAGAATTGATGAGTGTTGAGGAGAAGTTGGATCTCACGCCAGATATGCCGCTGGTGCAATTAAAGCAGTTATTAGAAACCCACTTTGATTGGGCGATCGAGGCA
>JABJAS010000381.1 GCA_018666055.1 Halieaceae bacterium
CCACTCGCTCCCTAAGGCTAAAACCACGGCCCTCACAGGTCCTTTGAAGCCCCTGAAATGCGCCGCGAACCGCGCTGTCGAGCGTTGCCTGTAGGGCTTTATCGCTGAGCTGATTCAGGTGCTTCTGGTCATCTACCTCTCGCCAAAATAGAAATAACGCCTCGTGAAGTAAAGCGCCACGCTCAGCACTTGAAAAGCCCATCACGGCAGTCGTTAGCGAGGTTGGTCGCAATCGATGTTTCACCAGAGCGCGAAACGGACAGGCCGCTTGATCTTTAATCAGTGAAGTGCCGCCCGCCCGGTGTCCTTCCGGAACAGGCAGTGACCCTTCCAGTGGCATGGCTTCTACCGCCTGGTTTGCGTGCCAACGACCCCATAATGACGCCAACGCCCCACTTCCAGTGGTTTCTGTGATGAGGCAGCTTGGCTTGGTCGGTAGGCCCGCATCGGATTCATGGTAAGTCATCATCAATGCTGTCGATCCAGCTCTCCAGATACCGAGCATCTGGGTTGCCGCATCGTGCTGCGCTTGTTCATTCATTTCCGGGAGCCCCAGCACTTTCTGCAACGGCAACGGCAGAAAGGGCTCAATTCGACGCTTGGCAGGAAAGGTGGATTGCTGGGCGCCACAGACCCACATTGCCGTGTACTGACCGCCCAGTGCTTCCAATGGCCCCATCACTTGTACGCTGTCATAAGGCGTCTTGGGTTGAAACACAGCGTCGTTGAGTACTGCTCGCCACAGGGTGAGCGCTGAATCGAAGGTCTGATGCGGTAATGCTACGGCCAGATCAGCGAGTGCATCTAAACTTGAGTCGAGTCGATCAAGTTGTTGGTACTCAATCGAGTCGAGTGACGATCTTGCCGGCCATTGCCAAATACCAAGCCGCTCGCGCAGCACCTCTGACCACTCGGTAAGGCTTTTGACGCCCAGTTGCTGGCGGCTTGAACGAAGGGTGCGCAGCGTTGTCGCCAACGTTGATTCTGGCATTACCATGACACTCATATGGAGTGTCGATTCCATCGATACCTCAGCGCTCCCCGTCTGAAACTGCTGGTCAATCAGTTTTAACGTCTGCTGCGGGTGCTCTTGGGAAAAGGGCAAAAAGGGTGATCGCAACAGCGCAAGCCAGTCGGCGCGACTCAGTGATCGACTCTCCCACTCGAGCGCGAGCAAAAGGTCTCGGTACATCGGGGTGGCACCCAGCGGCATGCCGGTTGAGAAATTGACGGGTAAGTCATTGTATTGTGTGTCTAAGCAGTCAAATTGCTCGCGCAATCGATATTCCAACTGATCGCGATCTGCCTCAAGATCGAGTAATACAATTGCAGTGCGAGAGTGTGCCTGCTGACTGTTCTGATAGGCCCATTCAGCCGCTGCCGCCAGCTCGTCTTCCCTTGACGCAAAGGGGACGCCCGCCACTTCATCCTGTTGACGATATGGCGGTTCGATGACGGTGACCTGACAGAGGTGCTCGAGTGCGCGCTGGGGTAATGGCGCCAGTTTTGGCACGGCATACAGCCCAATCGATTCTTTTTTAAAGCCGCTCGTCGTCAGCAACTGCTGGTATGCGTCATACCGAGTCGTCGCAGCCAGCTGGGACAAGCGCTGCTCAAATTGTTGCGCCCATCTTGCAAAAACACTGCAATCCTCGTCGAACTGAAAATAGTGCCAAAGCCCATCCAAACGCTCCGCTTGGAATAGCAATAATCGATCCCGTGCGGTCTTTGCCCGACTCGCCGCCGCACGCGGGTGCATTAACGAAAACCCATGGCGCGTAGCGATGTCCTCTTTGATAATCTGTTGCCATAACGCCAATTCTTGTTGATGCGATAGCAATCGCACGCTGGGCAAGTGCCCTAACTCAATGAACTCAGACCACATACCCTCGAGCCAACCATCCAGCGCTTCGACGCGGGGCGTGATGACAACCGAACGGGTGCTTTGCTGCTGCGCTACCCAGGTTCGCGTGATGTCGCGAGCCAGCCGCTTCCCAGGCGTCAGTATTAACTGATGTTGTTCGAGGAACGGCAGAAATAAGGTGAGGTCTACAGCGGGAAGCATGCTCTATTGTATCCCACGTTGATCAGCCTTCGGAAAAGAACGCCTCATGACCCTAACCCGCTTAGTGCGCTGGTTTCGGGTCGGGGGGAGCGTCAGCAACTCTAAGGTAGCCAGCGCACGGCGCTCTTTTCGATTGAGGTGCAGAGGGAGCCAGTCACAGCAGCGCTCGTGTCCCAGTGAGAGAAACCCGCCTAGCCCCGCCCTTCACGATGGGAACAGCGCTAGTAGTAAGCCTGGCTGCGATCAGTGTGGTCTGTCGTGTCGCGCACGCCTGCCAACTGCGGTATTTGCTCCAGCAGCGTTTTTTCGACGCCGCCTTTAAGGGTCATATCGACCGCACTGCACCCTTGGCATCCCCCACCAAAACGAAGCACCGCAAATTGATCATCGGTCACTTCAATCAGGGAGACCTCACCGCCGTGGGCCGCTAGAGAAGGATTAACTTCGTTGTACAGCACGTAATTAATCCTATCTTCGATTGGACTGTCATCGGATACGCGCGGCATTTTGGCATTAGGCGCTTTAATGGTGAGCTGACCTCCCATTTTGTCGGGAGAATAGTCGACCAGCGCATCTTCCAAGAACGGCACGCTGCGGCCCTGGAACCAGGCGGCAAAGGACTCGTAGGGCTGTTCAACATCCCCCTCTTCAATGTCGCCCTCGCGGCAGTAGGCGATACAGGTTTCTGCTCTTGGCGTTCCCGGTTCATTGATGAACACCCTCACGCCCAGCGCATCCGATTGCTTAGACAGCAATTCCGCCAAATACGTTTGTGCCGACTCAGTGATCGTGATCATGCTTCCCCACCCTTTTTTATGGCCTAGCCATACACACGGATAATAACGCGATAAACTAGGACTGCCAATTAAGCCAAACCCAAAAGCCAGTCGCAGGGCCCTGCTACCCGCGCACCGCAGAGCCCACCATTATGCTGCTTGCATCACCTCAGCGCCAGCCAGAGCCGTCCATGACAGATCAAAAAACGAACGAACAAGCCAGCCAAAAAGACCCACCTGCAGCGTCAGCGGGCCAGCAACCGACTGGCTCCCTCAGTTGGATTCAAACGATTCGCTCTGGGTTGCTGGCCGGGCTCGGCGTGCAAAGTAGCAGTAACCGCGAGCGAGACTTTCAGCAAGGCTCCGTCATGCGGTTTGTGACGGTTGGTGTGTGCCTCACTGCGATTTTTGTCTTGTCTTTACTGTTTTTGGTCAAGGCGCTGGTGAATTGATGCCGCTGACCGATTATGAGCAGTTGGTCAGTCATATCGAAGCGGCGCTCCCTGCCGTACACAAATTTGCTCCGCCTACCCCCATGCTGCGTCTTCCGCGCCTCGATGCCCTCATTGGTGGCGCTGTTTTTCTCAAAGCGGAATGTTTACAGGCCACCGGATCATTCAAGGTTCGTGGGGCACTCAATGTGATGACGCCTCTCAAGCAACAACAGAGTGTTAATCATGTCGTTGCCTTCTCGTCGGGTAATCATGGTATTGGGGTCGCCTATGCAGCCAAGTGCCTGCAGATGCACGCCAGTGTCGTTGTTCCAAGCGATGCTCCGATCCGAAAAGTCGACCGCATTCGTTCGCTCGGTGCCAACATCATTTTTTACGATCGACACATTGAGAATCGTGAGCACATTGCTGAGGCGTTATGTCGTGACACCGGTGCCATGCTCGTCAAACCTTACGATGACTGGCGCACCATTGCGGGTCAGGGTACCTGCGGAGTAGAAGCGCACCGGCAGACCCGAGGCGCTATTGATAGCGCCATAATCTGCACTGGGGGCGGTGGTCTGATCGCGGGCATCGGCGCTTACTTGAAAGCCCAACGTGGCGATACGACACTCTACAGTGCGGAACCCGAGGGATGGGATGACCACCGATTGTCCTTTGTGCACCGCCGTGCTGTGGCCGCCCCGGCCACTGGATCTAGCTGGTGCGACGGCCTGCTCGCCATGGCACCGGGCGAGGTGACCTTGCCAATCAATTTGCAACATAACGTCACAGGTCTGTGTGCTTCAGATCTGGCCATTGCCAATGCGATGCGCCTGATATGGGACAATTTTGGTATCGCACTCGAACCCAGTGGGGCCGTTGCCCTCGCCTGCCTTATGGGATCGCCGTCTTCATTTTCGGGGCAGCGGGTGCTGGTGACACTGACGGGCGGCAACGTCGACAGCGCCACTTTTGAATCAGCGCTGACGCTAGCTGGGCAGACCGCTCAGCCAGATCATTAATGTTGCGAGTACCACGCAAATGACACCGGTTGCTGCAATAGCGTCCGCCACGCCGTCTTCCATATTGCTTTTAGACATATTTCTTTGAATCCTGCTGTGCGCCAGTCAGACTGGACGACGATAAAAGTAAAGGTGCTGACTGCCAACGATCACTCAACTGGCAGCGAACCGAAGGCGCGCATTGTACCGATTATCCGGTCCCCTTCAAACGCGTTGTTTGCGCTTAACGATCATTATTTTGTCCGCTGGATATGCAACAATACTCGCTCTTAGCGCCGGTGGCCCTTGGGACTCACTGCCAGTGACAACACTTTCCTCGGCGCGGTTTATTCACAGGCAGCGACATTGGATGACTAGGTGATGGACACGGGAATTACCTTTACCTTTGCGGCGATTTTTTTGGGAGCCGCTGTTTTATCCTCCTTAGCGCTCTATGCGCGTCAGCCGATCATCATTGCCTATATCGCTTTGGGCATGGCACTAGGGCCGCATGGCTTTGGCTTGGTGACTGATATGGCGTTGGTATCGGGCGCTGGGCACGTGGGTATTATTCTGCTGCTATTTTTACTCGGGCTCGATATGAAGCCCGTGGCGCTGTGGAATAGCCTCCGACAATCGACCCTCGTTGCCCTGTTGAGCACTGCGCTGTTTGCCGTCACCGGTTTTGGTGTCAGTCGGTTATTTGGGTTTGGTACGCAGGATGCTGTGCTGATTGGCGCAGCATTGATTTTCTCTTCGACGATCATTGGCATCAAATTGCTACCAACGACAGTCTTGCATCACCGTCACCTTGGGGAGCTAATGATTGCGTTGCTATTGTTTCAAGATTTGATGGCCATCATTGTACTGGTGCTGATGGAGAGCACGGGGACAGACAACACCTCATGGCGGGCACTACTTGCCCCTCTGTTGACGCTGCCACTCTTAGGTTTTATTAGCTGGCTAAGCGTTAAAACGGTCTTGCTGGCGCTGATCAAGCGATTTGATCGCTATCATGAATATATCTTTCTGCTCTCTATTGGCTGGTGCTTAGGCATGGCGGAGCTCGCTATTTGGCTTGGTCTGTCCGCCGAGATCGGTGCCTTCATAGCGGGTATTAGTATTGCCAGTAGCCCTATTGCGCAATACATCGCCATCAGCCTGAAGCCTCTGCGGGACTTTTTTTTGGTGGTGTTCTTCTTCTCCGTGGGCAGCGGCTTGGATATGCAATTACTCCCCGCGATCGCCCTCCCCGCCGCCGCCATTGCGACCATCCTGCTGGTGCTGAAGCCGATCGTTTTCCAGTTCTTGGTAAAGGGTATTTGTGAGGAGCCCAAGCTGGCCTGGAACTTGGGCCTAAGATTGGGTCAATGCAGTGAATTTGCGCTATTAATCGCGTTTTTAGGAGTGTCTAAGGGGCTCCTGGGAGACGCGGCAGCGACATTGATTCAAGCGGTCACCATTATCACGCTACTGGTGTCATCGTATTTGGTGGTGCTTACGCTGCCCAACCCCATTGCCCTTAAGGCAGATTTGAGAAAGGACTGAACACTGTCCGGGCCAGCCTGAATCAAGGCTATGCGCTGAGCGGGCGCTGGGGCAACGGCTCAAACCCAGCAACTGACTAGCATTTGAATGGAGCAGAAAAAAACAGTGCAGTGCGGCGATGCGAAAGTGCCTGCAGGACCCATCCAGCGGGACCTGCAGGCGTCATACGCTAAATCGCAGCTTCTAGCTCTGGGAGCGCCTCGAAGAGATCGGCGACCAGGCCGTAGTCTGCCACTTGAAAAATCGGCGCGTCTTCGTCCTTATTGATCGCCACGATGACTTTGCTGTCTTTCATGCCGGCGAGGTGTTGAATCGCCCCTGAGATACCGACGGCAATGTACAGGTCTGGCGCAACAATCTTGCCAGTCTGCCCCACCTGGTAGTCATTAGGAACAAACCC
>JABJAS010000382.1 GCA_018666055.1 Halieaceae bacterium
CTAGGATCCTTGCTATCTTGTTCTTGTCTGCGCATAAACTCACCTGCCAATGCCATGTAGGCGGTCGCGCCTCTCGATAGCTGATCATAAACGATACCCGGCACCCCATGGCTAGGCGCTTCTGCTAATCGGATATTTCGTGGAATGACAGTGCGATAAACTAAGCCATCAAAATGTTCATATAGCTGTTCTGATACCTCGTTCGTTAACGCATTCCTCGGGTCATACAGCGTGCGCAAAATACCTTCAACGGTGAGATCTGAATTCACGGTTTGCCGCACCGAGTTGACTGTATCAATGAGTGCCGACAGTCCCTCTAAGGCAAAGTATTCGCACTGCATGGTAATGAGTACGGAGTCTGCGGCGACCAGTGCGTTCAAGGTCAACATGTTCAGCGACGGCGGACAATCGATAATCACGAAGTCATAATTAGCGTCGTCAGCAGACAGAGCTGTCTTTAACCGCTGTTCACGAGCGTCCATCGATAACAACGCCACTTCAGCCGCAGTCAAGTCGCCATTAGCTGGAATACAGTCTAGCGCCAGTTTCGGTAGGTGTGTGACAGCGCTGTGTAACGGGATTTGATCGACCAACAGATCGAAAATAGTGACCTCAGCAGCCGCTTTATCGATGCCAACTGACACCGTCGCGTTACCTTGCGGGTCGAGATCAACTAACAACATTCGCTTACCCATGGCCGCCAGTGCCGCAGACAGATTTACGCTTGTCGTTGTTTTTCCGACACCACCCTTTTGATTGGCAACCGCAATAATTTTCATAATGCCGCCTCAACGCGAGGTTGGACCGCCAACAATTGGAATGGCCAGTCGCGCCCTGGTACGTTGATGTTTTGAGCTGTCACCTGTCTCGTCGCATCTGGCAAGGCGTCGATCTCGTGCTGCGCTTGTTCCGTTTTCATTGCATACACCATGCCTTGATCGGATAACACATGGTCAACCCTTGCTAGCGTGGTAGCTAGATCAGCAAAAGCACGCGTCACTACCGAATCAAAACGTCTCGTCGGTTGCCAGGACTCCACTCTTACCGTTTCAATCTCAACATTGGACAACATCAGTGCTCTTTTCACTTCGAACAGAAACCGGGACTTTTTGCCATTACTATCGAGCAGCGTGTATTGCACTGCAGGGTTCGCAATTGCCAAAGGAACGCCTGGTAAACCGGCTCCCGACCCGACATCAACCACCTGTCTGCCGCGAATAAACGGACTGATAGCCAAGCTTTCAATGAGATGTCTACCCAACATCTCAGAACGAGAACGAACAGCCGTCAAGTTATACGCGTGGTTCCATTTTTCGAGCAAATCAAGATACGCGATTAGTTGCGCCGTCTGATGATCGCTCAAAGCAATACCAATATCGAGGGCAGCTGCCAGTAATCGCTCAGTCTCTAAATTAACCATTTGCTGTGGCTCGAAGTCTGCTACCGAGTTCTCGCTTCTTTAAATAAATCAGTAAGATTGATAGTGCTGCAGGAGTCACGCCGGGGATGCGTCCCGCTCTGGCTAAATTACTCGGTGCTACCTCTTGTAGCTTTTGCCGGATTTCATTGGACAATCCATCAATTAAGGAAAAATCCAAATCACTCGGAATTGTCATCATCTCATGGCGATGCAAGCGATCAACGTCTTGTTGTTGACGCTCGATGTAACCCGCATATTTACATTGTATTGCGATTTGATGGGCCACTGCCTCTGCAACCGGAGAAGGCGCTGGGGCAATACGGTTAAGCGCATCGTAATTGAGCTCAGGGCGCTTCAATAACTCCGCCAATGAGTATTCTCGGCTGAGTGGTTTAGTCAGCAGCGGGATGAGTTGTGCCGCTTCAGTGCTGCCCGCCTGAATAAAGGTTTGTTGCAAACGACGTTGCTCTCTCTCAATCGCCTCACACTTATTGTTAAAATATTCCCACTGGGTGTCTCCAATCAAATGCAGCTGCCGTCCTATTGAGGTCAAGCGAAGATCGGCGTTGTCCTCCCTGAGTTGAAGTCGATACTCAGCTCGAGAAGTAAACATGCGATAGGGCTCGGTCGTTCCCAGCGTCACCAAATCGTCAATTAATACGCCTATATACGCCTCATCACGTCGCGGTTCCCATGCTGGCAAATCAGTGGCTTGCCGTGCGGCATTAATGCCTGCGAGTAAGCCTTGTGCCGCCGCTTCTTCGTAGCCTGTGGTGCCATTGATTTGACCCGCAAAAAACAACCCGGAAATCGACTTGGTTTCTAAGCTGTGTCGCAAATCTCGGGGATCAAAATAATCATATTCAATGGCGTATCCGGGTCGAGTAATATTGACCGATTCCAGACCTTTTATTGATCGCACTAACGCGAGCTGAACATCAAAAGGCAATGAAGTGGATATGCCATTAGGATACAGCTCTGTCGAAGTCAGCCCTTCCGGTTCGATGAACAATTGGTGAGCGTCTTTGTCCGCAAACCGATGAATTTTGTCTTCAATGCTCGGGCAATATCGCGGGCCAACGCCTTCGATGGTGCCAGAGAATAGAGGCGATCGGTCGAGTCCTGCTCGAATAATATCGTGGGTCTGCGCGTTAGTTTCGGTAATCCAACAACATCGCTGCGTGGGGTGATCTTGCCTGTCGCCCTGGAACGACATGACGGGTCGTGGCTCATCTCCCCATTGCTCTGTTAACACACTAAAATCAACTGTGTTGGCGTCTAAGCGGGGGGGGGTGCCTGTTTTTAAGCGCCCTACTCTAGGACACAGTTCCCTTAATTTGTCGGCCAGACCCAGTGATGCCGCATCGCCCATTCTGCCACCACTAGACTGCGCTTCACCAACATGTACTTTGCCGTGTAAAAAGGTGCCCGCCGTCAGCACGACCGTCACGGCGTTAAACGTAATGCCCGTTCGTGTCACAACACCGGATACACGATCA
>JABJAS010000383.1 GCA_018666055.1 Halieaceae bacterium
CGACGCCCGGCGTGGTCATGAAAGGCTCGGGTGATATTGCGCTGGATACCCTCGACTACCGCTTTCGGCTGGAAGGCCAAGTCAATAATGACATCATGGAGGTCAGCCCGCAGTGTGTCATTGACCAACGCTACGCAGGCGTCGACTGGCCGGTCGACTGCCAAGGCAATTTATCATCGGAATCGGGACCCGGCTGCCAGATTGATATTGCGTCGGTAGCAGAACAAATCCTGAAAAATGAAGCACAACAACAGTTTCAAGAGGTGATCGAGGAAAAAGCCGGTGCCTTTATGAAGAAACTGTTCGGTGATTAAAACGATTTTCGACACGGTAGCGAGACAATGACAGCAGGCTTTGAGCATTCCTATGCGCGCCTTGGGCGCGCTTTCAGTTCAGTACAGCAACTTGATCCCGTCTCGGCCCCCCAATTATTGCTTTGGAATGCGACGCTTGCGGCCGCTCTCGAGTGGCCGAGTGACCCGCTGTCCGACCCGGCGCAACTCAGCGCATTAGCTGGAAACGAGATACTTCAGGGCGCACAACCCATTGCTACAGCCTACGCCGGGCATCAATTTGGACAATATAATCCGCAACTCGGTGATGGCCGTGCCACCTTGCTCGGCGAGTGGGTCACCTCTGCTGGCGATCGTTTTGACATCCAATTAAAAGGTGCGGGGCCGACGCCTTACTCTCGCGGTGGTGACGGCCGCTCCCCTGTGGGACCTGTGATTCGCGAGTATTTGATGTCCGAAGCAATGAACGCTCTGGGTGTGCCTACAACGCGGGCGCTGGCAGCCGTTAGCAGCGGTGATCCGGTCTATCGCAATCGCCTCGAACCAGGCGCCGTCCTGACAAGAGTGGCGAGTAGCCACCTCCGCGTCGGCACCGTGCAGTACTTTGCCATGACGCGAAGCGGTGAGGGTTTGGCAGAATTGGTCGATTATGTCGTACAGCGCCATTTTCCAAACCACCCCGATGAACAGAACACCGCTTTGGCGCTGCTCGATGGGGTTTGCGCGCATTTCGCTGAATTGGTGTCGCACTGGCAAGTACTCGGCTTCGTCCACGGCGTACTGAATACCGATAATGCCTTACTGTGCGGTGAAACCATCGATTATGGCCCTTGCGCCTTTATGGACTATTTTGACCCGACCGCGTCCTTTAGTTCCATTGATCGCCAAGGTCGCTACGCTTGGCCCAACCAGCCGGGCATCATGCATTGGAATCTCGCCGTATTAGCAGAGTGTTTGCTGCCCCTGATCGATACGGACCCGACGGTGGCGCAACAGCAAGCGCAGGCCGTCGTTGACCGTTACCCGCAGCGCTTCCATCACCTGCATCAAGCACGTTTAGCAAAGAAACTAGGGCTCGATCGCATGAAAGAGACCGACGGCGCACTACTGCAGGCTTTCCAAGATGTCTTGGCAGCAGAGCGTCTGGATTTTACCTTGGCGTTTCGATGGCTGACGGAGTGCGCCAACGACACACTGGCGCATTCCCCTCTGCCCGAGCTGTTTGCCGCACCCGCAGCGTTGACGGAGTGGGCGCAGCAATGGGCAGCGCGGCGCAAAGACAACACGGGCGATACCGAGACGCTGAATACCGACATGCAATCCGCCAACCCCGTCGTGATTCCAAGAAATCATCTGGTACAGCGCGCCATTGAACTGGCGGAGACGGGTGAGACCGACTGGATACGCGCCTGGGCTGCACGCGCCCAAACCCCGTTTACCTGGGACAGCAATGATCTCGAGTGGGCCCGCCCCCCGAGCGAGGAAGAACGGGTCACTCAAACCTTCTGCGGCACCTAAGATCGCTTTTGCTGGCGGGTCGGCGCCAGTCTTTTGAATGACGCCCTGCGGCCGGGCAACGTATAATCGCCGCTTCAACATGGAGATATGACTTTGACCACCGAGTTTCTCGGAAAGCAGCTATCCGGTCCCTTTACGATTCCATCGGGGATTGTGACCACCGCGCCTTCCATTATTCAGCGCGTGATCGATACGATCCCTGAGATTGGCGTGATCACGACAAAAAGCATCGGTTTTGAGCCTCGGCTGGGATATCGAGAGCCCGTCTACAGTCAGTATGCGCCGGGTTGTTTCGTCAACGCGATTGGTTTGACCAACCCAGGCGTAGAAGAGGCCCTTGAGGGTCTTCGCACGCTGACAGTGCCAGAAGATCGATTTTTACTCGTCTCCATATTTGGAGGCTCCATTGAAGAATTTGTCGCCGTGGCCCGGCAGCTAGCCCCCGTCGCAGACGGCCTAGAGCTTAATCTCTCCTGCCCCCATGCCAAAGGCTACGGCATGGCAATGGGACAAGATCCGGATATGGTGCGCGCCATCGTTGCCGCGGTCTGTGACGCGGTGGAGATACCGGTTATCGCCAAACTCACGCCCAACGTGGACGACATCGCCGTGATTGGACAAGCCGCACTAGCGGGCGGCGCTGCGGGGCTGTGCGCGATCAACACCACAGGACCCGGCTATACCGAGAGTCATGGTCACCCCATACTCAGTAACGGGCTGGGTGGAATGTCGGGGAAAGGCGTTTTACCCGTGACCTTGAAGGCGCTGGCGGCACTGCGCGCTGTGACCGATGCGCCCCTAATCGGTTGCGGCGGTCTCTCTTCTGCCGCGGACTGCCGCGCAGTAGCGCATTGCGGCGCTACCATTTTTGGTATTGGATCAGGACTCACAGGGCTCGATACCCAGGCATTGGGTCATTACTTTGCCGATCTCGCGCACGATATGAACCACCAAACAGATCGAGCCGCCGCGCAGGTTCACTTCGACCTGGATATGAGCTTTAGTCCTTATCAGGTGACTGACAATAAGCCAGTCTGTGACGACATCAGTGTGGTGACCCTCGATGGCAGCCTCGATATCCGCGCAGGAGAATATGTGTTTGTCTGGATACCCGGCGTGGGTGAAAAGCCATTTTCTTGCCTGACCGCAGACCCAGTCAGATTAGCGGTAATCAATGTGGGACCGTTTACCGATGCCTGTTACCAGGCCTCTCCGGGCGATACACTTTACCTGAGAGGCCCTCATGGGGTTGCTGTCTCCCCCCCTGATGATGCGCATATCGTGTGTGTCGCGGGTGGCACGGGACTGGCTGCGGTACTGCAAATTGCTGACGATTTTGGTTCAGCGAAACAACCCGCTGACATCTTTGTCGGAGCGCGAACCGCTAACCGATTGTACTTCCGTGATGAGTGCGAAAGTGTAGCTCGGGTCACTATTGCGACAGACGACGGCAGCGCAGGATTCGAAGGCCGCGTCAGCGATGCGTTGGCCGCCTTTTTAGCCGAGCAGCCAGCCGCCGCACTGGAGAAGATGATTTTCTATAACTGTGGTCCGGCGCCCATGATTCATGCCAGCGAAGCGGTACAACAACAATTTGTCTCGGCAGACCGTATTTTCAGCGCGATCGATTACTTAACAAAGTGTGGCGTGGGAATTTGTGGCGCCTGTGCGTCACCAGATGGTCGTCGAATTTGCGTCGATGGGCCCTTTATTACCGCTGAGTAACCCACCTGTCGTCTTCTCACTGTCTCAGCTGAAAACCACTCTATTAGTGACAGCTTTCATCTTGCCAGTTGACTGAGCAGGAAATGTTGCCATCATCGAGCGTTCTCCTTCGACAAAAAGTGGTATCGAGATATGAACGGTAACTTGCTCGATCACAGTGCGCTGCACTGGACTCACTACACTGATGACAGTGCTGGCGATGCGCCCATCAGCTATTGGGGCACGATTCTTGATATCGATACCTCAGGACATATCAGCGTGCTCTATCGCTGGGACCCTCATTGTTATTGTCACTTTCACCGACACCTCTGCTCGACCACTTCAATCGTCCTTGCCGGAGAGCTCCATGTCAGTACTTACGAGGCTGATGAGCTGACCGCAACAACCGTTAGAACCACCGGTGACTATGCCAAAAAACCGCCCGGCGATATCCATATGGAGCAAGGCGGTGCAAACGGTGCCCTCGTCTTATTTGAGCTCTATGCACCCGATGGCCAACTGACTGATCAGCTCGACCAAGAGGGTAATATTCTGCGCACGCTCACAACCGATCATTTACGTCACGCATTGCTGAAACAGAACACATCGGCCGCTGCCTGATAAACTCGAGTCATCGTCACTGCTGAGAGGTCGACACCATGTCTGCAGAACTCCATCCGCTAGCCCCCCACACACTCCCCAGCTTTATTGGTGCCGCCGATGGCAGCGATCCGCTCTTTTCCGCGATCACCGTCATTTTAGTACTGGCCGTATTGGGTATCGGCATTGGCTATCTCTCGCTTCATGCCATTCCAGAGCGATTGGCCCACAAACACGGCAACACCCAATCGCAATTGATTATGGTGCTCGCACTGCTGGCGTTGTTTACCCACAATAATATCTTCTGGGTGGTCGCATTGATCCTAGCGGTGATGAAACTGCCCGACTTTCTCACCCCGATTAACAGCATCTCAGACTCATTAAAAAAAATGACGACAGCAGATACGGATGCCCCGCCGCCGCAACTCGATCACCACGAAGAGGCGCGTTAAGTCATGCTAGAACTTATCTTGTGTTCACTGTTTACGGTCTTACCTGACTACCTTTACCGCCGCTACCGTCACGGTAAACGTTGGGGTCAAGAGATCACCTTTTTTACGGTCTGGTACGAGCTTCGTATCGGGATCACCGCCTGCTTTATCTTAACGATCAGCTTCATCACGGTGGTTTTCTATTTTCACCCCTCGACGACTAACGCGGGCCCCTACTTCCG
>JABJAS010000006.1 GCA_018666055.1 Halieaceae bacterium
CTCGAGCCTCGATCGGATTTTTACGCGGATCGGTTCATCGGATGACCTCGCCAGCGGGCGTTCTACCTTCATGGTGGAAATGACCGAGACCGCCAATATACTTCACAACGCGACAGAACGCAGCTTAGTGATCATGGATGAGATCGGCAGAGGCACCAGTACGTTTGATGGGTTGAGCATTGCGTGGGCGACCGCGCTAGCCCTCGCCAATCAGGTCAAAGCCATTACTTTTTTTGCCACCCATTACTTCGAGCTGACAGCGCTGCCAGAGCAACACGCCGCGATGGCCAATGTGCATCTCGATGCGACCGAGCACGAGGACCACGTTGTCTTCTTACACCAAATACAAGAAGGCCCGGCGAACCGCAGCTTCGGCCTACAAGTGGCGCGTCTCGCGGGGGTACCCGCTGGTGTTTTAAGCACGGCTCGCGACAAGCTTCAGGCACTAGAGAGCGGCCAACACACTGGGCCAGCCCCAACCCAAAACGACCTGTTTTCGGCGCCCGGACCCAGTGTGCCCTCGCCAGTGATCGAACAGTTACGCGCGTTAAATCCAGACGACATGACAGCGCGCGAGGCATTGGCCTGTCTCTACGAGCTGAAACAAAATCTTGAAGACAAGCCCTGAAGAGTTTTCAAAGCCGGCCCCAACCAGTATCCTTCGGCTTGAGATGAGTGAGGTATTGGTATGACGTTCGTTGTCGGTGAAGATTGCATCAAGTGCAAGCATACAGATTGTGTAGAAGTGTGCCCGGTCGATTGTTTTTATGAAGGTCCGAATTTCTTGGTGATCCATCCAGATGAGTGCATTGATTGCGCACTCTGTGAGCCAGAGTGCCCGGTCGACGCCATTTTTTCAGAAGACGAGCTGCCCGCTGATCAGGAAAACTTTCTGGCGCTCAATACCGAACTCGCCGAAGTGTGGCCTAACATTACCGAACGCAAAGAACCGCTGCCAGATGCAGAAGACTGGGCGGGCAAGCCCGGCAAGCTGGAACTCCTTGAGCGCTAAATGACCAATACGCTGCGCGAGCGGGGCAACGCGCTACCGACTGGGTAGGACTGTCATGGGGTCTATCGGGACACCATTACGTCGTATCTCAAAGTGCAATTTGACCGACTCAGCACTCGTGCTCCCCATACGTGCGATGGTTTCACCAGCGGCCACAAAGGTACCCTCGGCGACTAGTAGCGCATCGTTGTGGCCATAAGCACTCAGGTAGGTGTCGTTGTGCTTCACGATCAATAGCGCGCCATACCCGGTCACGCCCGACCCGGCATACACCACCACGCCATCCGCGGTTGCCACCACCGGGTCACCCCGCTGACCAACTAGATCTAAGCCCTTATTGCGATCACCAGCAAAACGACGACTCACGTTGCCTGATACAGGCCATAACCATCGACTGACCGGGGCGTTTGTGAGGGTGGGCGCATCGGGCGCCACGGTAACCGACTTTTTTTCTGCCTCCGGCGAGACCGCGTCAGTGGTTGGCCTGGGTACCGGTTTGGCCGGCGTGTTAGCCTTGGGTAATGTCGTTTTTGCCGCACTCCCTCGGGACAACTGCGGCTGAGGCACAGGGGGAACCGTACGCAGTGACTCACCTACTAAAATGGTAAAGGGTGGATCAATCTCGTTAAATTGCGCCAGCGTTCGATAATCCATACCCAATCTAAAAGCCACTGAATACAGCGTGTCGCCCTGCTGAACGCGATAATCAGGTCCCTGAGGCAGGTCGGTGTTAACCACCTGTTCACTCGGCGCTGATGGCCGCTCGCTTGGCATGGATTGCCGTACTTCTGGCGCCACATCAACCCGTGTGGTCGAGCGATTCTCGATCACGGCGGGGGGATGATCCGCGCAGGCACTCAACAGCACTCCCATCGCGCACGCCACCAACCAGCGATTCATTCGTTGCATCGCGCGCTCACGATGCTTCGCGCCCTGCTATCGCCGAGACGGACCAGACCAGTATCAGCCCCAGCGCAAAACTGGTGAGGCAAAGCATTATCTGAGGATCACTCAGCAATGGATCGAACGGTAATACTGGCCGCGTCAACTCAACAGACCCACCCATCGAATCCACCAACACGGTGATCTGCCAAGGCCATACTGATGACAAAGAACCCAACAAGACGCCGCTTAAAAAAGCCATCATCGCGACGCGCGCCCGCAGTAAGAGAAAGTTCAGAATGCGTGCAAAGGTGATGAGACCTACCGCGCATCCCAATGCAAAGACTGACAGCTCGTTGAACTGCAACCCTTTTACCGCCCCGAGCACAGGGCCATACATACCGAGTAACACCAGCATGAAACTGCCAGAAATACCAGGCAGTATCATCGCGCAGATGGCCACGGTGCCGGCAATGAAGAACCCCAGTAAGCTTGCTGAAAAAGGAATCGGCGGCGCCAGCGAGATCGATACCGCCAGCGCACACCCTAAAGCAAAGAACCCCACACGACTCAACCGATCCAGTGAGACTTCGCTGCGCAACAATAGCGCGCCACTGATGAGAATGAGACCCGAAAAAAAAGACCAGAGGGGTTGAGGGTAATGTAACAGCAACCAATGAATGGCCGAGGCCAGTGCAAAGATCGCTGAGAGAATACCCGCAAACAGCCAGCCCAAAAAAGGGCCGTCCAGTCGATACCAGAGCGCCCGCCAACGGCCAGTGAACAACAACACGATCGCCTGTTTATCGATTTTGACTAAGGCGCCCAGTAGGCGCGCATAGATGCCGGTGATCAAGGCAACCGTGCCGCCTGAAACACCGGGCACAATGTCGGCGGCACCCATGGCCAGCCCGCGTGCGTAAATGCCGATGGGATTGAGCTTCATCGGGCAACACCACTGATCATCGGCACAAAATTGACCTCTTCGATCACCTCTTCCACAAATCCCTCAGGGGTCGCAGTAATCATCATTAGGCGCTGCCGATCCCCCCCCACTGGAAGAATCATGCAGCCATCGGGCGCTAGCTGATCCAACAACGTTTTCGGAATACGTTCGGGCGCCGCCGCACCCAGAATCAAGTCAAATGGTGCCTCACCTGGCCAGCCCTCCAGGCCATCGCCATGCCGCAGCCGGACATTGCGCACTCGTAAGGCACGCAGTTGCTTTCGTGCTCGCTCTTGCAGCGGCTTGATCCGCTCAATCGCACAGATTTCGTCGACCAGCGATGCCAAAATAGCAGTTTGGTAACCTGAGCCACTACCGATCTCTAAGACTTTACGTGGCTTACCGCGCGCCAGCGCCAACTCACTCATTCTCGCTACCATGTAGGGTTGCGACAGCGTTTGCCCATAGCCAATGGGCAGCGCCGTGTCTTCATAGGATCGGTGCGCCAACGCCTCATCAACAAACAAATGACGCGGCACGCTCCGAATAGCCTCAAGCACCTCAACACGGGTAATGCCTTGATCCATTAACCGCTGAATCAAACGCTCTCGCGTTCGCTGCGACGTCATGCCAATGCCCATTCGACTCACGCCTCGTCACCGCCTTGCACAATCAACGCTACCGCGTAACTCGCGATACCCTCGCTGCGACCCTCAAAACCAAGGCGTTCCGTAGTCGTTGCTTTGACATTGACAGCACTGACGTCCACCCCAAGATCTGACGCGATGTGGGCCTGCATCGACCCAATATGCTCACTTAGGCGCGGGGTCTGCGCGACGACGGTGACATCAACGTTGCCCACCAGCCATCCTTGTTGCGCCAGCTTGCTAACAACGGTTTGCAACAAAACCCGGCTATCCACGCCTCGAAATTGCGCATCCGTGTCGGGGAAATGACGACCGATATCCCCCAGCCCGGCAGCCCCCAACAATGCGTCGCACAGCGCATGCAGCACCACATCACCGTCTGAGTGCGCGATCAAGCCAAAATCGCACTCGATAGTGGTACCCCCGAGCACTATATGGCTGCCTTGTCCGCAAGCATGCACGTCGTAACCATGACCTATCCGCATCGTCATACTCAGCGATCCTCGGCTGCTCTAAGAAACATGTCGGCAAAGACCAAATCCGCCTCCACCGTCACCTTGATGTTACTCGACGCACCCTCAACAACGTGAACGGGTTGACCCGCTCGCTCCATCGCCATGGCCTCGTCGGTCACTGAGACGCCCCCCTCAATACAGTGCCGCAGCGCATCCCGCAGCGGCTGCAACGGAAAAAGCTGCGGTGTTTGTGCACGCCATAGTATCGAGCGATCCACTGTTTTCTCGATCTCGCCCTGACCATTGACCTGCTTCAGTGTATCGGCAACGGGTTCGGCGAGGATCACCCCTTCTCCCAACACCCGCGCCCTGTCGATTAACGCTGCTAAGGCATCAACCGTGAGGCACGGTCGAGCCGCATCGTGCACCAGCGCCCAGTCACCCTCGGCGACCTGTTCTTTCAGAGCATCAAGGCCCGCCAAAACAGAGTGTGCTCGGGTGACTCCCCCTAGCGTGGTTTGCACTCGCTCATGGGAGAGGCTGGCAATAGTGTCGGCGCGCCGATCAGCAGAATCCATGGCAACGACTACGCCACAAATATCGCGCGATTGTAGCAACGCGCGCAAGGTGTGCTCCATCAAAGGCGCTCCCGCCACCTCGCGATATTGTTTTGGGGTATCGCCTCCGAGGCGCCGACCTGCGCCCGCGGCAGGCATGATTGCCCAAAGTCGCTTCACGGTGCGTCCGGCTCCTCTACGAATTGGTAATACACTTCACCTTCTTTGATGAGACCGAGATTTTCTCGTGCATTTTTTTCCACTGCCTCGGTCCCGGCTTGTAATGCAACTACCTCACGCGCTAGCGACTCGTTTCGTTCGATTAACTGAGTGTTCTCTGCCTCAGCTGCGGCTAGCTCAGCGCTCAATCGGTTGGCCTCAGCCAAGCCTCCCTCCGCGAACCATAACCGGTACTGCAAGAGCACAAAAAGCCCCAACAATGTACCAATCAGCCATCGCATCATGCGCGCTTCAGAATATCTCGACCCGGATACGGCGCGGTCAGTCCTAACTCGGCCTCGATGCGCAGCAACCGGTTGTACTTAGCCACCCGATCCGAGCGACACAATGAGCCGGTTTTAATCTGGCCTGCGCCAGTACCCACCGCCAAATCTGCGATGGTGGCATCCTCGGTTTCGCCAGACCGGTGAGAGATCACCGCGGTGTATCCGGCCGTCTTGGCCATCGCAATCGCGGCGAGCGTCTCACTCAGCGTGCCAATCTGATTAAATTTAATGAGAATAGAGTTGGCGACGCCCTCGTCGATACCCCGCTTGAGTATCTGCGTGTTGGTCACGAAGAGGTCATCGCCGACGAGCTGAGTCTTCTCACCGAGTTTCTCAGTGAGGATCGACCAACCCGCCCAATCGGATTCATCCAGGCCGTCTTCAATCGAGACAATCGGATGCTGATCAACCAAAGACGCTAAGTAGTCCGCAAATTCGCCACTGCTGAAATCTCGGCCATCTCCTTGGAGGTGATACCGACCGTCGCGATAAAACTCAGAGGCCGCACAGTCGAGCGCCAGCGTGATGTCCTCACCCAGCTGATAGCCGGCGCGCTCTACTGCCTCGGCGATGACGTCAAGCGCCGCTGCGTTAGACGCTAGATTGGGGGCGAAACCCCCTTCATCCCCCACCGAGGTCGCCAGTCCCCTGCTCGACAGCACCTGCTTCAAATGATGGAAGATCTCTGCGCCGATGCGCAGTGCCTCGGCAAAATTGTGAGCTGACACGGGCTGGATCATGAATTCTTGAATATCCACATTGTTGTCGGCGTGCTCACCGCCGTTGAGTATGTTCATCATGGGCACCGGCATGGTCAGCGCCGTGCAGTGCGCCAGGTGCGCAATATGTTGGTAAAGCGGTCGCTTGAGCGACTGCGCTGCCGCCTTGGCGGTCGCCAGAGACACCGCCAATATCGCATTAGCGCCGAATTGGGCTTTGTTGTCAGTGCCATCAGCCTCGATCATCCGCTGGTCGACGGCCTCTTGATCACTCGCATCATGGCCGAGCAACAGGTCACGAATGGCGCCGTTCACATGCCCAACTGCAGTGAGGACGCCTTTACCGAGGTATCGCTTGGGGTCAGCGTCTCGCAGCTCTAGTGCCTCGCGGGTGCCGGTGCTCGCGCCCGATGGCGCACACGCACTGCCGACAGTCTCGTCATCCAATGTGACCTCAGCCATGACGGTTGGATTCCCGCGAGAATCCAACACCTCAAAGGCACGCACATCGACGATCTCACTCACACTGCCACTCCTATCTCAAAAAATGATTTAACGAATACTGATGTCGGGCTGTGATTTGACGAGGTCATCAATCGCCTTCACTTGCTCCAAGAAAGCTTCAAGCTGATCTAGCGGCAGTGCGCTGGGACCATCGCACAATGCCTTGTCAGGATCTGGATGCGCCTCTAAAAACAAGCCGGCAACACCCACTGCGACACCGGCCTTGGCGAGGCTCAGCACTTGTTCGCGCCGTCCGCCTGAGGCCGCGTCGCCCGCATTGCGGCGCTGTAAAGAATGCGTCACGTCAAAGATAAGTGGACAACCTTGGGTGGCCTCGCGCATCACCTCAAACCCGAGCATATCGACCACTAAATTGTCGTAGCCAAAGTTACTGCCCCGCTCGCAGACCATCAGGCGATCGTTACCGCACTCGCGGAACTTGGCGACGATGTTTCCCATCTGCTCGGGGCTCAGAAATTGCGGCTTTTTAATATTGATCACCGCGCCCGTGCGCGCCATCGCTTCCACCAAGTCGGTTTGGCGTGCCAAAAAGGCGGGTAATTGCAATATATCGCAGACCTCCGCAACGGGCGCAGCCTGCTCAGGCTCATGGATATCGGTCAGTACTGGCACGCCAAAGGTCCCCTTGACCTCAGCCAGTAACGCCAAGCCCTCCTGCAATCCGGGGCCTCGAAACGAGTGGATAGAAGAACGATTCGCTTTATCAAAAGACGCTTTGAACACATAGGGCAGGCCAAGGCTCTGACATATCCGAGCAAACGCTTCCGCCACCGTCAAAGCCAGCTCACGACTCTCAAGCACATTTACGCCGCCAATGAGCACCATGGGATGCTGGTTTCCGAACTGGCAACCCCCGACGTCAATCGATTGATTTATGATTTTCACGCGCTGTCACTGCGCTGCTGAGATAGCGCAAGAGCCGATTGAATATAACTACTAAACAGGGGGTGCCCCCCTCGGGGCCGCGACTTAAACTCTGGATGGAACTGGCAGGCGACAAACCAAGAGTGGCTTGGCAACTCAATGATTTCGACCAATTCACCATCAAGAGAC
>JABJAS010000384.1 GCA_018666055.1 Halieaceae bacterium
CGGCGCGCATTGGCGCCCTGGCCCAGCCTGAACCCCGTATTAGCCCGTTTGCTTGAGCACTGGCCGGATCCTTTACCGGGTTGCCATCGGCGTTATTTCCCCGATTGGGGCGTCACAGTAGATTTTTGGTGGGGCGACGCCAACGAGATTCTCAGTGATTTAGCCAGCCACGGGCGACAGTGGGTCGACGCCTGGTATCTCGATGGTTTTTCGCCGTCGACAGGACCCGGACCTTGGAGCACCGAGGTGTACGCCGGCATGGCCGCGCTGAGCAAACCACAGGCAACACTGGCCACATTTAGTGTGGCGCGCGATGTCAGGGAAGGACTCTCAGGGGCCGGCTTTAAGGTCGAGAAACGACCGGGCTTTGCCGGCAAGCGCGATACGCTCAGTGGCGTGTTATCTCGCTCCGCACCAACCAAGGTATCTCTCACGCCCTGGGATCTGAATCCAGGACCGCAGCACTACCGGCACGCGCTCGTGGTTGGCGCCGGCCTCGCCGGAGCGCATACCGCCAATGCACTGGCATCGCGCGGCATTGCTGTCACCGTCCTCGAGGCCAATACGTGTGCAGGGGGCGGATCAGGTAACCTTCAGGGCGTCACCTACACTCGACTCTCTCATCGGCACAATCCCCTCAGCGATTTTTCCGTCGCGGCCTTCAGCTATGCGACGGACCATTACCGCAGGCTCCATCAATCTGGTGCGCTACGGGACAATCTCGACATCGGATGGGGCGGTTATATCCAATTGCACGACACGGACGAAACCCTCGAGCACCTCGCGAGCGTGCTCGGGCTTGCGCCAGACTTTGCGCGGGTCCTTAGCGCCGATGAGATCTCAGCGGTCATTGGCATGCAACCTCGCTGCGGCGGCATCCATTATTTGCGGGGTGGCTGGCTTGATCCGCGTGCGGTCTGTCGCAGTCTGTTAGCACACCCCCTCATCACCCTGACGGAGCAGTGTGGTCCCGTGCAGCTTAGGCAAGTGTCGAACGATGCGTGGCAAGCCAGTAATACGAGCGGTGAAGTGCTCTGTGAGGCGCCCTTAGCGGTACTGGCAACCGCACAGGCCGCACTCAAAGAACCCGGTTTAGAGTGGCTACCACTCACCGTCATCCGGGGGCAAACGACTCACCTCCCGACCTCAACAATGCTATCTCAGCTGCCGATACCAGTGTGCGATAAAGGCTATTTGCCACCCGCTAGGCAAGGCATACATTGCACGGGGGCTAGCTTTGTACCGGGGGACGCGGGAACGGATGAACGTGCGGTAGAGCACGGGCATAATATGGAGATGCTGCAACACGCTTTACCCAACTTAGATCTCACGCTCGGCGATAACGATTGGCAGGGTCATGTTGCCCTGCGCTGCAATAGCAACGACTACCTGCCTATCGCCGGCATGGTGCCGGTGCTGGATATTTTCAATCAGCGCTACGATCGGATTCGCCATGATCGCAAACAGATCATTGATGCGCCTGCGCCGATTCGCCCTGGCCTCGCCGTGCTTACCAGTTTGGGCTCGCGGGGACTGTCGGCCGCGCCGCTCGCTGCGGAGCTACTGGTGGACCAACTATTGGGAACCTTGCCCCCCGCACCGCGTTATTTGCAGCGTGCTATCGCACCGGCACGATTTGCCGAGCGAGCCTTAAAAAGGGGCACTCCCCTATGAAGCCGCTGCCCTCACTGGGATGTTTATCCTTGCTCTTGACCGTTGGCAGCCACTCCTTCATGGATACGCTGGCTGAGGAGAGTGACGTCGCGCACTACACTCATAGGGTGGTTTCTGCATTAAGATTTGATCGCGAGAACTTTACACAGGGCCTCGAAATCTATGACAACCGGCTCTATGTGAGTTCGGGACTCTATGGGCAATCAGCGATTCGCATTTATGACTTCCCCGGTATGCAGTTAGTGCGAACGGTGCCGGTTGATTCGCGCCTATTTGCGGAGGGTCTGACGATCGTCAACGATCACTTGCTATTACTTTCTTGGCGGGAGCGGGTCATGCTGACCTATGCGTTACCCGATATGACCCTCGTGGGACGCAGCCCACTGCCCGGCCAAGGCTGGGGCGCAACGCATAATGACCAAGCACTGTGGTTCAGTGATGGCTCTGACCAGTTATATTCACGGGTTGTCTCCGAAAAAGGCTTGGGACAAATCACCACGCTCTCGGTCACGATGAACGGCGAACCGCTGCGCAATCTCAATGA
>JABJAS010000385.1 GCA_018666055.1 Halieaceae bacterium
ATCAATACTCGGCTAGTGTCCTACTCGGTTGCATTTTATGCCGCACTCCTCACCGCCTCTAACCTACAAGAGAGCATCACTAAGTTTTGCATCGGTCTATTTTGGCTAACGGGCATCATGGCATTTGGGCTCGCCTCTATTGCAGGCAAAGATCTACTGCTTATGGTGGGAACGCCCTTTCTGTCAGCACCGGGCGTGCCGCCGGCAGACCTACTCGCGGTGACCTACCAATTCAATGTGCTGCTCATGCCCACCCTCGCTCCGATCTGCATATGGTTATGGCAGCTCCGAGGCTCCCCCCTTTGGCAGACGCTAGAAGCTGATATTAAGCGGGCGTCTGCTCAGCGATAGCCTCAAGATCCAAGCTTCGTCCCTCTAAGGCAGACTGCAGTGCCTTTTCCATCAGATGCCGCGCATGACAGGTATAGGCATAGATCCCGGTATGAATCGCGGCGTCCTTCCAGTTGTCGACCGAGCAAGCGCTCGAATAATGCTCAAACTCGTTCAGCGCTCGAATCAGCTCTGACAAATGTCGCGGGCATTCACAGTCAATGACTATTTTTTCTTCCGCAGCGGCGAGCAACTCTTCATCATTAAAGAGCCTAGGTCTGGCCGGCATCAGCTCCGAGAGGTTTGCGATGCCCTCCGTCGTCTCTTTTTCCAACTGCGTACGCCCTATTTCAAATGCCAATCGAGAGGGCTCAATGGGGTACTCCAACGCCAAGCATCCCAACCGCTCTGCCTCCGAAAGCCACTGCTCATTCGCAAACTGATACAACACCAATGTCCTGCGGACGTTTAACCTCGTCGCTAATGTTTCGACCCCCCTGATCTGCTGCAGAGTCAAAGACGGACAATGCACCACCAGCAGGTCCGCAGCGTCATCTGAGGTCAGCTGCTCAACCGCTTGATCAATCGACATGCGGGCGAGTAAAGCGGACACCGCCGATATGCACCCCTGATGTTCATCAAGCCAGCGGCAGAGTTCTGCCCCGATAAATAGGACTTTAGATTTGGCAGGGGGCACCTCTTTCCGTGACCCTCCGTTTTGCGATTGACGCTCGAGCAAAACCTGAAGCGTCTTGCCATCCGAAGCCGCAATTTCACCAATCCGAACTCCTTGACTCACCAATGCCGCCACCAGCTGCAAGTGATCTAGGTCTGACTGAGTGTATTGTCTGCGCCCAGTGGCAGATTTGTGACTTGCTCCCAACCCGTAGCGTCTTTCCCAAACACGTAAGGTATCTGCCTTGAGTCCGGTTAATCTGGCCACGGTACCAATACCGTACAAGGGTCTGGGCTCTAATGCGGTTGTGTTGCGAATCGGTGCGTTCATGCTCGGTTCCTGTTTATCCTTTGTCCAGATTTACGCGCTCGAAAAGGCTTTAGATCGCCGTAATCGACACTTTGTCTAGGTATTGTCCATAAGATACCTAGACAAAGTGCGTCAAAGGGAGAACCTCAGGGCCCTTTACCCCCGTATACACACCGTAAGCAACTGGGGGAACAGCATGCAAACTTTAGACAGTAGTGAAGACACTGACCTCGAACTGATGTTCGCGGAAATCAGACGTTATCCGTTATTGACCGCCGATGAAGAAAAAGACATCGACAGTAAAAAGTGGGATGCGGTGTTTGAGTTGAGTAGCGTCATAGCCGAGGTCGACGATTTACGTCGCACGTTGGCAGATTTGCTACACAACGCAGCAAAGTGCCCCCCTGAGGTGAAGCGCTTCCCGAGTCGGGAGCAACACTTCACCCTGCGGCGCGAGCTGGCGCCCTACCTCGCCGACGGTGACCTAGCAGAGGTGGCCGCATCCGTCACCCAAACGCTGACCAAACGGTCCAGCAAAAAACGCTACGCTGATGCAGTGCAGTCGCTGGAGATTCCTGCCAGTCTGTCTGTTGGTATCGCGGTTTACATGCTCCGCCGTGCGGGGGGGCAGTTTCCTGATGCGGTTGCAGACGCCATTGGTCACTGGTCGCGGCATTGGCAGTCGCCACCTACGCCGCTTGCGCTTGAACCCGCCGTTTTGAAGCGTATTCGTAAAGCCCTCAGACACTACACAGAAGCGAGGGATGCATTGGTCATGCACAACCTTCGACTCGTGCACTCTATTGCCGGACGGTACCGGGGAAGAGGCGTTGGGTATCTGGATTTGGTACAGGAAGGGACGCTGGGACTCATCAGAGCCGCTGAGAAGTTCGAATTCTCAAAAGGATTCCGCTTCAGCACCTACTGCTTTAACTGGATTACGCAAGCGGTGCGGCGTTACGTTGGCGATACCGGCAACCTCATTCGACTTCCGACACACGTACAGGATCAGGTGAATAAGGTCTACCGGGAGCGCGCCATTGAACAAGCAAAGACGGGAATGGAACCCGATGCCGAGCAGCTCGCTTTAAAGCTGGGCATGGACAAGCAGAAGACCAAAGAGATTCTAGAAGTGCGGAACCTCGCCGTCTCCTTAGACGCCCCGAGATACGACGACGATGAGGGATCCATGGTAGACACACTGACCAGTGAGCAGTTCGGGCATACCACGACGATTGCAGAACTCGATTCTTTGCACCGCTTTTTGGGCGACGCGGTGGATCAGTTGGAAAAAAATGAGCAAGCGGTGGTCGTGGCACGCTGGGGCCTTCATGACGGTCCCCCGCTATCTCGCACCGAGATTGCCGATCGGTTGGGCGTGAGTCGCGAGTGGGTGCGTCAGTTAGAACGCTCCGCCTTGCGCAAACTCAAGAGCCAAGATGGTATTCAAGAGGCGTACAGCGATTACCAGCAGGTGGGGTCAATGGCATAAACCATTGCTCAGCGGCGAGCCAGGTCCTTCAGCGCCTCGGTCACCGTGGGAAAGTGGAAATCAAAGCCTTCATCCTCAAGCTGCCGAGGCAAGACACACTGCCCAGTCAGCAAAAGCTCTTCTGCCATCTGCCCTGCGAGCAACTTCGCGGCGGCAGCGGGCACACCCAGTCTCAACCAGACCCTATGAAAACGTCCTACTGCTTCAGCCAAATCTCGGTGGCGGAGCGCCTGCGGCGCCACCACGTTATAGATCGGCGAGGGACTGGCGGCGGTCAGGGCGTGGTTTATGGCTCGAACGACGTCATCTAGATGAACCCAACTCAGCCACTGCGTCCCCGAACCCAGCCACGACTCGACACCGAATCGAAACGATTGCGTCATTTTTTCCAGTGCACCACCAGAGCGGGCAAAGACAACACCCAAGCGCAATATGGTGACTGGGATACCCAGCGCGGCAGCCTCCTTTGCCGCGGTCTCCCAGTCCTGACACAGCTTCGCAGAGAAGCCTTCTCCACCAGGAGAAGATTCAGTGAACTGCACCGATTCACTCGCTCCGTAAAAACCGATCGCACTGGCAGAGATCAGTCTCGCCGGAGGAGCCTCCAGTGTGCCCATCCATTCAACCAGCCGCTGAGTCAACTGAACGCGGCTATTGGTGATCTCGCGCTTGTAGCGCCTGGACCAGCGTCGGTCGGCAAGCCCCGCCCCGGCCAAGTTAATCACCGCATCAACGCGTTGTTCACAGTCAGACAGCCTTTTGATATAGACGAGCTGCGGCTTGTTCTGGCGCGGACGGCGGGTCAATACCGTCACGCGATGACCTTGCTCCCGCAGCAGTACACCGGTCGCTGTACCGATCAAACCTGTACCACCCGTTATCAACACATGCATCGCCAACCCCTTTCCTTCGTCAGCCGGACCGCCTCAGCAGATCCGGAAAAGCACTATGACGTATACGTTGTATGAGCGAATCGGTTGACTCTTTAAGCGTATTACTTGAACAGCACGCCCCTTGGGTGGGCTTGACTGGCGCCGGCATCAGTAGCGCGTCAGGAATACCAACCTATCGCGACCATCACGGCCGCTGGCTGGGCAGCCAACCGATCCAGCATCAGGAGTTTGTGGAACAGTCAGCCAAAAGGCAGCGCTATTGGGCCCGTTCTATTTTGGGTTGGCCACGCGTTCACGTTGCGCTTCCCAATCAAACACATCATGACTTAGTGGCACTGGAAAGCGCCGGCATCATCACCGGGCTGATCACCCAAAACGTCGACCGTCTTCACCAGCGGGCTGGTGCGCAAAATGTCATTGATTTGCATGGCCGATTAGATCAAGTCCGCTGCCTGAGCTGTGGTCATACCGAATCACGGAGCCACATTCAAAACTGGCTAGAGCAACACAACACCTTGCCCTCGCTCACCTCAGTGACGCTGCGCCCAGACGGCGACGCAGATCTTCCTGCTGCATTGATTGACGATTTTCAAACGCCACATTGCGAGACCTGCGGCGGGGTGCTGATGCCTGATGTCGTATTCTTTGGCGGCACCGTTCCCGCAGAGCGGGTGCAAACCTGCTACCGAATGATCGATGAAGCAGAAGGCTTGGTAGTCATAGGCAGCTCGCTCTCGGTCTATTCAGGTTTTCGGTTCTGCCGGTATGCCATCCAGCAGGACAAACCGCTGATCATTTTGAACGTCGGCCAAACTCGAGCAGATGAGCTGTGCCTGCACAAATTCGATGACGACCCTTTCTCCACCCTGAGCCAATATGTGGCGCAGCTCGACTCACAAACCCCGGAGCGCCAACATGTCTGACATTGCAATTTACTGGTTTCGAGATGATTTGCGTCTCCATGATCTTGCCGGATTGGCCGCGGCTGCAGAGCGTGGACCGGTTATCCCCCTTTATATCTGGGATGAAAAGGTCAGTGAAGAGTGGCCTATTGGCGGTGCCAGTCGATGGTGGCTTCACAAGAGCCTCGCTGCGCTCGAGGCAGCACTGACTGAGCAAGGCATCCCATTGACGTTGCGATCAGGCAACACGGCCACCGTGCTAGAGGAGGTCTGTCGCTCAGTGAACGCCACAGCGGTCTACTGTAGCCGCCAGTACCAGCCATGGGCGGGGC
>JABJAS010000386.1 GCA_018666055.1 Halieaceae bacterium
CCTCGCACTAAAAGATCGGTTTTTGGCAGATTAGCGCCTTCGAGAGGCGTACAATTAGGGCTCACGCATCAGGAGCTCTGATAAGGGCCTTCCGGAAATCCTTTGGCACCGCGCCGTAAAGACCAAATGAACAAGCCTCCTACGGATCCCTATGCCTCACGGGAACAGGACCGGTACGCGCACCCGATCCCTAGCCGGGAGATCATATTGGGTGTGCTCGAGGCGGCGGATGCCCCCATGAAATTTGGTGCCATCGCTGAGCAGCTCGAGTTGCAGGAGGAACGGGACCTCGACGCGCTTCGCAGACGATTGCGGGCTATGCAGCGAGATGGGCAGCTTATCTCTGGGCGGCGCGGCGCTTATGGTGTGCCTAAACGAATGGATTTATTGCATTGCCGCGTGATGGGTCACCGCGATGGCTATGGTTTTGCCCGTCCGTTACAGGAAGAGGGTGACGACTTATTCCTGTCGGCTCGAGAGATGTATCAGGTTTTCGATGGCGACGAGGTGTTAGTGGCCATAGCGGGGGTAGATCGCCGCGGCCGGGCCGAGGGCCAAATCGTGGAGGTGCTGAGTCGCGCCCATACCCAGGTAGTGGGTCGTTATATGGAAGAGGGCGGTATTGGCTTTTTGGTTTCTCACAATACGCGCATCCGAAACCACATTTTAATCGCGCCTAACAGCAAGGGTGGCGCACGGCATGGTCAACTGGTCTCAGTGGAGTTGACCGATTACCCCTCAGCAACGTTGGGTGCCAAAGGGAAGGTGGTTGAAGTGCTCGGTGATCATCTTGATCCCGGGCTTGAGATCGATGTGGCCATCCGCGCCCATGGTATCCCTTGGGAATGGCCGGACGAGGTCCTGCGAGAGGCCGGCACACTGGGCGAAGAGCCCGTTGAGGCTGATAAACAGCATCGAGTCGATTTGCGTGATGTGCCCTTTGTCACGATTGATGGGGAAGACGCGCGAGATTTTGATGATGCGGTGTGGTGTGAAGCGCGAGAGGGTGGCTTTCAGCTCCGTGTCGCCATCGCCGATGTCTCGCATTATGTGCCAGTGGGCAGTGCACTGGATGAAGAAGCCAGTCATCGAGGGAATTCGGTTTACTTCCCCGAGCGGGTGGTGCCCATGTTCCCCGAGGTTCTGTCGAACGGCTTGTGCTCACTCAAACCCCGAGTGGATCGATTGGCGATGGTCTGCGACATGCAAATTGGGCCAGAGGGTGAGTTAGTCGATTACGTTTTTTACGAGGCAGTGATTCATTCGCATGCGCGCTTAACCTATACGGATGTGGGCGCGGTGCTTGCCGACGGCGAAAGCCCCAATGTGGCCGCTGAGCGTTACGGCGATATCGCTCGGCTCTATCGTCTATATGAGGTACTGCGTGGCGCTCGTGACCAACGCGGCGCGCTCGATTTTGATACGCAAGAAACCCGTATTGTGTTTGATGAGCAGCGCAAGATCGCCGCGATTGAGCCGGTTTACCGTAACGACGCGCACAAGCTGATTGAAGAATGTATGTTGGTTGCTAATGTGGCTACCGCCCGATTTTTGGAGTCAACCGAGCAGCCTGCGTTGTTTCGTGTGCACGAGGGCCCGAGTGCACAGAAGCTAGAGAACTTGCGTGCCTTTTTGGGCGAATTGACGCTCGAATTACCGGGCGGTCTGAAACCCACCCCCGAGCACTATCAGTCACTGCTGAGCACAGTTGAAGGTCGAGATGATGCTCAGGTCATTCAAACCATGCTGTTGCGATCCCTCTCGCAGGCGGTGTATCAGCCCGATAATGGCGGTCACTTCGGGCTTCACTTTGAGGCCTATGCCCACTTTACGTCGCCGATTCGGCGTTACCCTGACTTATTGGTGCATCGTGCTATCCGATCGGTGATTCGAGGTCGCAGTAAGAGTGCACACGTGAGCCGCGTCGCCGGCGCCAAGGGGCTGCGGCGCGAAGTGATTTATCCCTACGACATGGCTGGCATGCTGGCGCTGGGTGAGCAGTGCTCGATGACCGAGCGACGCGCCGATGATGCGACGCGTGAGGTGGATGCATGGCTCAAATGTGAATTTTTGAAGGATCGCATTGGCGACGCTTTTTCTGGGGTGATTGCGGCCGTGACAAACTTCGGCGTTTTTGTCGAGTTGCACGACCTGTACATCGAAGGCCTGCTGCACGTGAGCGCGCTGCCCGGTGATTACTATCATTTTGACCAAGCCAAACAGCGTCTGGTCGGTGAGAGAACCCGTCAGGTTTTTCAACTGGGCGGCGTGGTCGCCGTTAAGGTCGCCCGCGTTGATTTAGATGATCGCAAAATTGACCTCGAATTAGTCGACGGCGCGAGCCCAAAACGGGCTACCGGTGCGGGGCCGCGCAAGCAAGGTAAGGCTGATAAAAAGACAAAGGCCGGCGGCGAAGGACCTAAGAAGGCGCGCCAGGCCCGCAAAAAAACTGGAAG
>JABJAS010000387.1 GCA_018666055.1 Halieaceae bacterium
GATCTTCTAGTCTAGATCTTCGCGGGTTTGAACGGTATCGGCTGGAGCTGACGGGGTTGCATTTGCACAGAGGTCTGCCAAACGCACGTAGAGGTCTTTTCAAGGCTATAACTGAGAAGATGTGAGGTACCGGATTTCCCCATACAAAACACTCATGTACTTCCTCAAGGGGGCCCGTCGAGCTGCAGCAGACCAAACGGGCACACAGCTGGTCAGTGAGTAATGAGTAATGAGTAATAATTCCTTTAAAGAGTTTAATAGACTAATTTAGTCTACACTGGCGTCGCGTGCAGGCCTCAGCGGCACCAGTTGATTCTTCAGAAGGGCGAGCAAGAGCCCGCCCCCCAGCGCCCTGCCTGCCCACGGCCGCTCAAGCACTTTGAGCGGCTGCGGGTGACAAGTGTTAGGTCTGTTGTGAACGTGGAGAAAAAAAACGATGCTGGTAGTAGTGGATGCGAACACGCGCCGGAACAGGCCGGCACGCCGTCGGCCGCCGTCACCCCCCCAAGAATGGACGCAGGCGCTACGGGGGGGAGTTAAGAGAGACTCAACTGGATGAAGGTGTGGGCAGTTTCTGACATGTTGGGCGATTTCTGACATTGGGCGATTCTGACATTTGGGCGATTCGACATAGTCTCAATTGGGGGCACTCAACCCGGTAAACCGGGCGCTCAGACGCAGTCTCGGGCGATTCCGCCCGCCCTGGCGCAGCTTGCATTGAGGTCTCCGCTCGTTTGGCCCCCACGGGCCCGGAGCGGTCCTCCAGGTGGGTGCTGCCGACGCGCTGTGAACCGTGTGCTTGTACTCTGCGCCGCACGGTCCTGTTGCAGTCGGCAGAAAGAATACTTCAAAAAGCAGGCCGAAAAGAAAAACGCAGCTGGTCGCACCTTTGGGCTGCGCACCAATTGCCCGATCGCTTGGGCATGTCCTCAGTTTATTCCCCTGATAATACCGAGGACTGCAGCCTGCTGAAGTCTGGGGTAAAGCTTTGGGGAATGTGTGGGAAAAGTGTTGACACGTTTTCGCAAAAAAAACTGCTCTGTGCTGTCAGATGACGCAAAAAGCCGGCCGGCGGTGGCCCGTGGGACGCCGCACACCCGCCGTGGCGACAGGCCAGTGTGCGGGAACCACGCTCGCACGTGTAGTGCGGGGCTCTGCGAAGGCTGGGGCGGAAATGCAAACGGCGCGCATACTCAATGTCTCGCCCCCCACCTGGAGGTATAAGTCATGTGCGCTGTTTGCATTGCAGTCTATATATCTGAATTCAGAGTGCGGATTTGGCGTCTCCGCGTTTTTTGCGGATTTTGGCGGAATCGGTGTCAGAACACAACACACATTCCCCGAGAAAAAAATGTGGTGGTGCCTAGAGGTGGCGCATCGTGCGGCGTATGGCGGGGGCGCCGCCGTGATCGTGGGTAAAGGTGCTTGATATTGCATTTGCGAAGTGGTTCTGCCGGTGCGTCCGCTGCTCCGCTTCCGTGCCGTCCGGCTGTTCAAACACGGCATAACGGACGACCCTCTGCCACCGGTCCGGGTCGTTGCGAATCAGTTCGGCCCAAAAATACTTGTCGTCATCCTTGTCTTCCAGATGCCTGTCAGCCCGGACCGGTCCGTCGAAGTGGATCATGCGGGCAATGTACGGTTTGCTCTCGAACGCAGGCTTCAGCTCTCGCCCGTCCAGTACCGCGTATTTCCAAAGTTGCGTCGCTCGATATTCTAGGGTGTGGGAGACCGCACCGTCGAAGGTCGTCCTGAACGATCTCGCATCCGTAGGGTGCAGGTGCCCAGCAAGGTCCCTTTTTGCTCGGTTGGGGCCCATCGTCAGGCTGTCGGGGTGGGAGTACTGGTGCCCGCGGTACTCGTCTGCCAGCATCAGTATCCCGCCCAACAGCATCCGTTCCGGGGCGGTCCGGTTCTCCAACCGGATCAGCTTGGCGACGAACCCGAGCTGCCGGCGTATGACCTTCTCCCGCGCCGAGGCTAGTTTGAATCGCTGGCGAATTTTTGCGTAA
>JABJAS010000388.1 GCA_018666055.1 Halieaceae bacterium
GAAACTAGTAAAGAAACTAGTAAAGATAGTCCTTGGATTTGTATTCGTCGTGGCACGCTTTGCAGGTACCGCCCGTTGCCACAAACTGCTCTCGACTGGTTCCTGGGTCACCCTCAGTGGCGATCTCGGCAAGGTTGGCGGCGGCGGCACGAAAGTCATCCAGTTTGCTTTGGAAGTCGTCCATGTTGGACCAGATATTGGGCTTGGCTCGAGTGGTGCCTTGCTCAGTACCCGGCGCAAATCCGCGCTCAACGTGAAATTGTGCAGCGTGATGCAAATCATCCGCCCACCCAGAGAACCGTGCGGCGTCCCATTCGATTTTGCCTTTCACCATGTCCCCCATGGGTGCGAAAGTCATGCCTAACAGTGCGAAATAAGATTGCCGTAACGATTGCAGGGGTTCTGTCTTTTCGATGTGTGCCGAGACTGCGCTCGACAGTGAAACGAGTAGGGCAAGCATTGCCACCAAGGATTTGACCGTCATGATTCACCTCCGATAATAAGGATTCTGTTCTAACTGTTTCAGGACGCGCTGTCTATCCCAAAAGGGTGAGCTAGCGATGTCGATTTAGGGGTTACACTATGCCGCAAATGGGGGGAAGTATGTCCGACACGCTATCGTTAGATGCTTACTGGATGCCATATACCGGCAATCGCCAGTTTAAACGCGACCCCAGGATCATTGTGGGCGCAAAGGGTGTGTGGTTCACGGATGATCAGGGTCGGCAGATTCTCGATGGCCACTCAGGACTGTGGACTTCAGGATTGGGTCATGGCCATCCAGAAGTGTCAAAGGCGGTCGCTCATCAAATCGAGACCTTAGATTTTTGCCCGCCCTTTCAGTACGGACATCCCACGGCTTTCGAGCTGGCCAATCGGTTAAAGGCGCTCATGCCAGATGGGCTAGATTATGTGTTCTACACCAACTCAGGCTCTGAATCAGCGGATACCTCGCTCAAAATGGCGCGCGCTTATTGGCGCCTGAAGGGGCAACCAGCCAAGACCCGCTTCATCGGTCGGCAGAAGGGGTACCACGGTGTGAATTATGGTGGGACAGCGGTCGGCGGTATCGGCGCTAATCGAAAACCGTTTGGCCCCTCTTTAGAGGTCGATCACCTGCGGCACACGATGTTGCCAGAGAATCAATTCTGTCGCGGTATGCCCGAGTCTGGTGCGCATCTTGCCGACGAATTGTCTGACTTGATTACCTTGCATGACGCCTCCACGATCGCGGCCGTTATTGTCGAGCCGATGGCCGGCTCAGCGGGAGTGATTCCCCCTCCCGTTGGTTATTTGCAACGATTGCGTGAGCTCTGCGACGCAAACGATATCTTGTTGATTTTTGATGAGGTGATCACTGGTTTGGGTCGCTGCGGCGCTTACACTGGCGCCGAAGCATTCGGCGTCACACCCGATATTTTAAATCTCGCAAAGCAAATCACCAACGGCGCCGTTCCCATGGGGGCGGTGGTTGCGACGGCTGAAATTTATGACACCTTCATGGCGCATGGTGGACCGGACTATGCGCTGGAGTTTGCTCACGGTTACACCTATTCGGGACACCCAGTCGCCTGTGCGGCGGGTATCGCTGCCCTCGACATATTGGTGCGTGATGAGTTGCCTGCGCGCGTGGCTCAGGAAGCGCCATTTTGGGAAGCGTTATTGCACGATGGCATCGCCGGAAAGCCCCATGTCACGGATGTGAGAAATTATGGATTTGCGGGAGCCATCACACTGGCATCGTATCCTGGCGAGCCGTTGAGACGTCCCTTCGAGGTGGGCATGCGTCTCTGGGAAAAAGGATTTTTAGTGCGCTATGGGGGAGATACGATTCAACTGGCACCTCACTTTGTCATGCAGCGAGAGCAAATGACCTCGCTGGTCGAGGCGCTAGCGGAAACGTTAGACGAATTGGCGTGAGCGGTATGGGCTGCGTCACCGGCATAGGGCGCGTCAGCCAGAGGGATTAGCCCACGCGTCGCGTTGTTTGGCAATACTAAGAGGTCGCTAATGAGTCTGCCGTATTACATTGTGAACGCGTTTACGGACCTGCCTTTTGGCGGCAATCCTGCTGCAGTGATGCCACTGGAGGAGTGGTTGCCGGATCATCAGCTTCAGGCGTTGGCGGCACAGCACAATTTGTCAGAGACCGCTTTTTTCGTCCCCGTTGCGGCGAACACCTTTGAGCTCAGATGGTTTACGCCAGTAGAGGAAGTGCCTTTGTGTGGTCATGCAACGCTCGCAACCGCGCACGTTTTATTGCGTGAGATGCAGGTGCCCGCCGATACGCTCTCCTTTCAAACCCGTTTTCGAGGGTTACTTCATGCGCAACCGCAAGGTGATCGGCTGGCACTGGATCTGCCTGCTGTTGAGTATGAGCCGCATACAGTCGAAGCGGGGCTCGAGGCAGCGTTGGGGGCGCATGTGGTGTCAGCGGTCCGGCCTTGCGACGAGCCATGGCAAGTACTCTATGAATTAGACAGCGAGATGTCTGTGCGGACGCTAACGCCCAATATCGCGGCCTTGGCTGCGATTGCGGAGCACTGCGTTATTGTCACCGCGGGCGGCGATCAGTACGATTTTGTGTCGAGGATGTTTGCGCCCCACTACGACGTTCCTGAGGATCCCGTCACAGGGTCTGCCCACTGTTTATTAACGCCGTTTTGGTCCGATCGGTTCGCTAAGCAACGTCTACTAGCGCACCAGTCCTCGGCGCGTGGCGGCACCTTGTGGTGTGAGCGCAGGGACGACCGCATCTTCCTGTCGGGTCACGCAATGACGTTCGCCAAAGGCGAGATTACCGCGTCGCTGTAACGGGCTTCTTAGTAGCAGGTTTAATAGCAGCGGAGGGCACAGTCACGAGGCGCGGCATTCACCTCGATCGATGATCGCCTAAACCAACGCCGCCTGGGTTACGCTACAGCTTCAAAGCAGAACAACAGTGCCCTGACCCTGAGGTTTTCTTGCGTTACCGCCCTAGTATCGATCGTGCGACCAGCTCGCGCATGATCTCCGATGATCCCCCATAGATCGTTTGAATCCGGGCATCAACGTAAAATCGTGAGATCGGGTATTCGGCCGTGTAGCCATAACCCCCGAACAGCTGCAGGCATTGATCCGCGACTCGGCACTGCATCTCGCAGCTGGCGAGTTTGAGCATGGCCGC
>JABJAS010000389.1 GCA_018666055.1 Halieaceae bacterium
AAAGTCGTCAGAAGCCAGCGGTGTGTCAAATTTTTGCAGGCGGCGAAACATATCCGTGCGGCAGTTCCGCGCAATGGTGTAGACCCAAGTCGAAGCGGCGGCCTTTTCTGGATTAAACCCACCTGCCTTCTGCCATACCTTCAGCATTACCTCTTGCACGAGTTCGTCAGCGTGGGTCGCAGACAAACTCGAGCCCGATAGCGCGAAAGCCTTAATCAGCGGGGCAAAATGCCTGAAAAACCGCGTAAATGCGGCACGATCCTGGCTTTCACCCACGGAGACGAGCGCCTGGCTCCACTCGTCAGTCCTTCGCCCCGTCGGCACATTCCACTTGCCACCGTTCGGTGCTGCGGGCGCGGCGCTCTGGGTTGTCTTGTCCACCATAAGGCACTCAAATATCGGTTTGATTCGGTAGCATACACATAGCCGCACCGGCTTAACACCGTATTGACCAGAAGATTTTGTCATTGATCTCAATAACACCGGCGTTGATCCGGCTTTCTACCCGCCCCGTAACTATCCCAACCTTCTTCTCATCCTGATGACCGGAGTTTGTCAGCAGTGAATATTGCAGTCATTGGAGCGGGCATCTCCGGGCTGGGATGCGCGTATCAGCTGGCCAAAAAAGGCCATCGCGTCCACATTTTTGAAGCCCGGGATCGGATTGGCGGGCATACGGCTACCTATGACGTGCATTTGGGAGCGCGTCGTTTCGCGATTGATACCGGCTTTATCGTCTATAACGATCGGAATTACCCCAACCTGGTGAGGCTCTTTGATGAATTAGGGGTGACCACTCACGACACCTCAATGGGTTTCTCGGTCTGCGACGAGGCGACTGGTCTGGAATATGCGGGCAACAATCTCAATACCCTGTTTGCGCAACGCGGTAACCTACTGTCCCCCAGCTTCCTTGGGATGGTTCGTGAGATTCTGCGCTTCAACAAGCTGGCGGTGAGTGATCTCGACGCCGGCCGCTTATCGCCGCACCAGACTATCGGTGACTATCTTTCTAATAATGGGTTCAGTGATCATTTCGCCCGCCAGTACTTATTAGCCATGACCTCAGCCATCTGGTCTGCCGATGCTGAGGATGCACACGATTTCCCGCTGGAATTTTTTGTTCGTTTTTTCCGCAACCACGGCCTTTTGTCCTTGAAGGACCGCCCCCAATGGCGCGTGGTAGAAGGCGGAAGCCGCGAATATCTCGCCCCGCTGACACAGCGCGTCGCCGACTCTATCCGCACGCGGATGCCCGTATCACGGATTATGCGGCCGCCGGGCAAGCCTGTCGTTGTGCAATTTACCAACGGCTTGACGCGCGAGTTTGACGAGGTGGTTATCGCAACACATTCAGACGAAGCATTGAAAATGCTGGGCGATCCGACTGCTCATGAAAAAACCGTTCTGGGCGCCATGCCTTATCGCGATAACGAGGTCATTTTGCACACCGATACTCGCCTGCTACCCAAAACGCAGCGAGCATGGTCTAGTTGGAACTACCGACTAAAACCCGGGAATGGGCGCGCCACCGTCACGTACAACATGAATATTTTACAGGGCCTTGATGCACCCGAAACGTTTTGTGTCACCTTGAACGACACCGCGTCCATTAATCCACATCGCATCCTAGGGCGCTTCAATTATGCGCATCCTCAGTTCACGCTGGAGGGCATGCAAGCACAGCAACGTTGGGCCGATATTAATGGCCACAATGGCACGTGGTTTTGCGGCGCTTATTGGCAAAACGGCTTTCACGAAGACGGCCTCGCCAGTGGGCTCCGCGTAGCAGAGAGCCTGTGCTCCGCTCGCCAGATGGCGGCGTGAAAGCAGCCCTGTATAAGGGTACGCTCCACCACGCCCGCCACACCCCAAAGAAACATGCCTTCTCTTACAGGGTCTTCATGCCTTTTGTGGAACTCAGTTCGCTCAACGAGCTGACTCAAGCCTTGCCACTGTGGTCCGCTAAACGTTGGGCACCGGCTCGCTTTGTCAGAGCTGATTTTCTCGGCGCCACAGACGTACCCCTAATCGATGCCGTTAAAGATCGTATTTTTGAAGAAACGGGTGAACGACACACCGGGCCCGTTTACCTACTCGCTAACTGGCGTTATTTCGGTTACCAAAACAACCCCATCGCGGTGTATTACTGTTACTGCGAACAAAATAAGGACCTGCAATATCTCGTTGCCGAGGTCACCAACACGCCTTGGGGTGAGCGCCATAGCTATGTGCTACCGGCGCCCGATAACAATGCACCGCTCACGACAGAGTTCGTAAAGGAACTCTACGTCTCCCCTTTTAATCCGATGAATATGACTTACCGCTGGCATAGCAATGCGCCGGATGACGCGCTGCAAATTCAGATTACGCTGTTTGCCGCTGACCAGCGCGTGTTTGATGCCCAGCTGTCGCTCTCAGCCACGCCGTTGGATGCGCGCTCAGCGATAAAAGCGATCACTGCCTACCCCTTTATGACGATCAAAGTGGTGATCGCAATCTATTGGGAGGCCTTGCGTCTGTTTTTGAAAGGCGTCAGCCTGCATGCTCATCCGAGAAGATCCCACTAAAATCACTCTCGACGTTAACCATTTTTGCTAAGGACCCGCATGAGCGAGTATCGCGTTAAAAATATCTCCAAACTCCCCATGCTCTTTGGGCAGAAGCAGGGGGGGCTGGCCAGAACCTTGATATTAACAGTACTGGGGAAGCTTCAGGTGGGCTCCCTGACAATGGTAGAGCAAGATGAGACGTTGTTATTCGGATCAAAAGCGGATCCTGAAGGCCCCCACGCCGAAGTGCATGTCCACGATCTTGACCTTTATCGGCGTATTTTGACCGGCGGCACCATTGCCGCGGGCGAGACCTATATAGAAGGCTTATGGAGTAGCCCTAACCTCACAGAAGTTACGCGCGCTTTTAGCGGCAATATGGCCATGCTAGAGGCAATGTCTGATCAACAAAATTGGCTGCTCCGTCTCGCCTTGAAAACAACTCACTGGG
>JABJAS010000390.1 GCA_018666055.1 Halieaceae bacterium
CGACTTGTACATCCCCGAGGAAAACTTCTGATCACTGGAGACAAAAGACGTCACATCCAGCGTGACATGGCCATCTTCGTGCTGGGTTCGAGTCATGTCAGGGCGCGCGAAAATCGCGCCCGCGATATCGGCCCCGCTCATTTCAGCCGGCAACGACGTCGCCTTATCCTCGGCCACGACGGTTTGGGACAGCGCGATAACGGCAACCAATGTGATTAAGCGTTTCATAAAGTCTCTCTGATTTTCTGGTTAATAAGCTGATCTAAATCTACCGCCTGTCGACAGCTGCCTCAATCAACGGTCAATTGGTTTTGAGATCGATGGCTTTGAATGGGAACGGTATCACACTCAAAATATTACCCGCTATGCTTCAACCTATTGCGCCATGGCCTTTGTAAGCAACAACGTCCAATCGCCAGCGCCGTGAGAGACCATCACCACCCCTTGAAAGCAGCCGCGCAAAGACCCTATTCTGACTGAAGCCGCCCAGCACGACGCGGTAATTCACACCGGCGTCCTTCCAAGCGGGACAATCGTATTTGGCGAGCCATCCTCGCAGCGGCGCGGCTTAAAAACCAGGAGACAATTGTAATGAGCAAACGAACAGCGGTGGTGTCGGGCGGCGGCACTGGAATTGGTTTGGCGGTGGCGCAAGCCTTGTTGGAGGATGACTATACCGTCGCCCTGCTCGGCCGACGCCCGGCGGTGCTTGAGGCCGCTGCTGAGCAGCTGAAGGCACCCACGCGGGTTGTCACGCAGGCCGTTGACTTGGCAGACCCGATTGCTGTGACCAAGGCCATGCCCGGGATCATCGAGCGCCTGGGCGGCACCCTCGACGTGGTGGTGGCCAATGCTGGCGGCGCCCCGCTCGCCGCTGATAAAAGCTTGGTCAGCGTGAATAAGGCCTGGCTTGCGACACTGACCGGCAATACCATGACCACAGTGCTATTGATTGAAGCACTGCGAGCGCACCTCTCAGGCACCGCTCGGTTGATTTTCATCAGCTCTGCCGCCGCGGCCGGCCCAGGTGGCGGCCCTTATGGCGCGGCGAAAGCGGCCCTGCACGGCTGGATGTATGATCTTGCCGTTGAACTCGGACCAATTGGCGTGACCTGCAACATCGTCGCGCCCGGCTTTATCGATGACACCGCATTATTTGGAAACCGAATGACGGCTGAGCGCCGCGCCAGTTTGGTTGAGCGGACGCTGGTGAAGCGCGTTGGCCGCCCATCGGATGTCGCCGATTGCGTGCGGTGGTTGGCCAGACCTGAGTCGAGGTATGTCACAGCCCAGATCATCGGTATTGATGGCGGCGCGCTCGTCGACCCGGGCTGACGCCCTCACAGGGCTGGCTTCCATCGAGGCGGCCTATCCTCCAGAATCGTGCGGCAGCGCACGGCGCAAACATTATTAATGAGGATTTCAAAGTATGACGAAACTCAACGAATACCAAGGCAAGCTGGCGATGGTGACCGGCGCTGGCGATGGCATTGGCGAAATGCTGGCCAAACAACTTGCAGCAGCAGGACTCACCGTCGCTGTTCAAGATATTCGGCAAGACGCAGCAGAACGCGTCGTCAGTGAGATTGGGGGCAGCGCCTTCCCCATCGTTTTCGATGTATCCGATCGGGATGCCTGCCTTGCCGCCGCCGACGCCTTACGGGCCCATGGCCCGCTTAATTTGTTGTGGATCAATGCAGGCGTTGGCGTTGGCTCGCCCATTCTGACCGGCAAGCCCAACGCCATCGAGTGGGCGCTCGGCGTCAATGTCTACGGCGTGATCTGGACCGCGCAAGCCTTTACGCCGCTGATGCAAGACGCTGAAGGCCCGCGCCATGTTGGGTTTACGGCGTCGACCGCGGCCTTGCGATCGCCAGCGGGCGCATTTCCGCTGTATGCCACCACCAAACATGCCACCTTCGCTTTTGCCGATGCTTTAAGCGCCGAACTCGAGGACCAAGGCATTGCCTCGACCATTCTCTGCCCGGGGCTTCTGAACACGAAAATTTGGGATGGTGCACGCGCCCGACCCGAGCGCTTTGGCGGCCCTAGAAATATGGACCCTAAAATAGCCAAA
>JABJAS010000391.1 GCA_018666055.1 Halieaceae bacterium
AAACTCAATAGGCATCAAAATCTGACATGAAACCCGAAGCTATTACGAATCAGTTGCGGGTAGTATGCAGTGTGTCATTGCTCATACGCTTGACTAACCGTTTTCACGATCAACTGCGCAACATAGGACCCCGAGACAATGAAACTTTATGGCGTTCGTACTTCACCCTACGTGAGACATGCTCGCGTGGCATTGACCCAGTCAAACTTAGAGTGGGAGCTAGAACAGGTAACGCTTGACACCATCGGTAAATCACCAACATTGCGCGTGCCGTTCTTGACCGATGGCGACCTAACACTCAGTGATTCGTCGGTCATCGTCCGCTACGTTCGTGAACAGTCAGGCCACGCTTTTCTAGCAACGGTTGCTGACCACGAGTTATTTGCACTGGCAACATCCGTGCTCGATACCGCAGTGAACGTCTATTTAATGAACATCGGTGATAGTGCCGACTTAGCAGAGGTTCCGGCCGGTGCATCCGCCATCGGATTCGACCCCAAGACCTACTTTGAGCGTCAGCAGGAAAGAATTGCTGTGGGCATGCAAGAACTCGAGCATTGTCAGCTGTCATCCAGCCAACCCTATACGGATGGAGAAATTCGACTGGCCTGCTTGTTGGACTGGGCCGCGTACCGAGAAACAATCGACTTATCAGGGAAAGATAACCTCTGTCGCTTTCTCACCGAGATTCGCACGTGGACACCCTTTGCCAAGACGGCACCTGAGCTATGAGCTAGGGTCATACTGAGGACGGCAGGAGTTTTTGGGGCGGCAACGAGCGAGCAAGGTCCGCCCCACCGAGCAGATGCTTTCGAGGGGACGAAGTGACTGCTACAACAAGCCAAGCACCTAATGCGTCAGTGAACGCTCGTTAATGCGATAAACAATACGCTGCGTGGTGCTCTGACCCGCGGCCAGCCATGATTCACGGCGACCCAAGGCATGGTTTGGACCATTCGGAAAACCCTGTGCTTCGAGACATATCGCCGTAAAAGGCCGCAACGGTGACGTCAGTTGCGATGCGGTATAGACCTGCAGGCAAGGCTGTGTCGTGGCAAGATCAAGGCTTACCCCATTGGCTCGATTGGTAAGAGAAGCAACGTGATCGGGTGCCAGTGCATCTCGGTTGCCCGACGCCAGCACATAACTCAGATCAAGTCCGTCGGGGTACGCCGTCAACGCATCACCGAGCAAACGCTCACGGACAAAGTCGAGCGGAGTATCGGCAACTGGCATCGACCCACCAGTCGCACATTGCTCGCTGTCCGTTAACAAGACCGACTGGGCATTAATCTGCAACGATAAGGCGCTGGCTGAGGTTGCACCCAGCGTAAAGTAAGCGTGATTCGTCAAGCTGATGGGGGTGTCATGGGTCGTTGTCACCGACAGATCAATCATCAGACTGTTATCTGAGAGTGTATAGGCCGCTCTGAAATCGCGATCGCCGGGCAAACCGCCCTCCCCATGGCGACGACTGATGGAATAAGTTGCCGCGCTAGGCTGATTACCTCGCTCAAGCATCCAATCAGCGCGATGCAGGGCGGCTTCGTTACCATGGAGTAATACGGCCGGCTGCCCGTTAGTCGTCGCAATCTGGCGTAAACGACCGGCAAAGGGCCCCACTGTGCCGCCGATGCAAAATTGATCGATCAACTCAGTGGACACCTGTTCAGTGTCGAGCAGCAACGAAAGATTTTGCCGCTTTGCTGCCAGCTGGACCAATCGCGCCCCTCGATTGCTGAGGGTAACGGCAAGTGTGGGTGACTCAAGATGAGTGACATTTGACATAGAGGAGTCCGATCAAATCGCTGGCGAAACCGAATTCAGTTTATCGAAAAGCAGCCGATTTTTCGCACGGTGCATTTCGGTCTACACGTTAGCCAGCAGGCGCCATTGGCTGCAGCGCTCTAGTTTGATGTGTCGTTGCAAGATCATTTGTAAGCAGCACAACAAGACCGTCACCGATTACAAAAGAGAAAAAGATAGCGTCCCAAAAACTCTTGAGCCCATACTGAGATCGAACTAGTCTGCAGAGACTGAGTTACCCAATTGATCACATCAGACAGGAGTAAGCATGATCACACTGACACCTACGATCATCATGATGCGGGCAGCTTCGGTTGCTTTCCAAGTCATCGGTCTGTCACTCATGCCCCTGACAAAAGGCGTGACACAGCTATTGCCGTCG
>JABJAS010000392.1 GCA_018666055.1 Halieaceae bacterium
AATAAGGATTTCGAACTTTCGAGTGAATTTTCGAGAATCCAAGCTATACCTCACTTTACCATTTTCGCCAAAAAAAGTGAGTCCACACGGTCTGGTTCCAAGAGACACTGAGCACGAAGGTATGATACTGTTCTACGTTCTACTAATAATTATTTCCACAATTCTAATTCCAGGTTTCTAGGACAGAGAAGGATTGCGGTATAGTTGGTAGGACTATATACTACGACTCCAAAGGGCGCTCAAGAGGTATATAATAGTAGGAAGCGAGAAATCCGTCCTAGAAACCTGGTTTTCTTTGGGTACAGTAGCACTAGTACAGTAGAAACATGCCCCGGGATAGTGGAGTATAGTACATAAGAGTAAGAAACCACTACAGGTGGATTTGTGGAGACCGAAACATGAGGTAAAGACTTGCTTCAGTATTGCCGCCTCCACTAATAAATTGTATGGGACACCCCGAAGCCCTGCCGGTAATGTAATATACTCGAGAGCTTGGGCGGCGTTTGAACGCGTAATAATAGAGGAGGGAATAAACGGGATGAAATGGTCGTCGCAGCGCCGCGGTACCAGAACCGGTACCAGCCGGGAGGCCTCGCCGCGAGGTGCTTTACACTTCGCGACGCCCCTTTGTACCCGGCGCGATCCGTTCGCAAACACAAAATCTGGCTTCGCTGCCGCGGAAAGTTCTTAACATTGAATATTTTCCGCTAGCCGACCACGTGACTACGGCCTGCAGCCGACCCACAGCCTCGCAGGGCCGTTGGCGTCGTTGAGCAGCAGCACCGAGCGAGGCATCCCTCTAGGGCTTGCAGCGGTCGCCGAGACACAGAGAATACGGTGCGCACCGCGTCTCCCGCAACGCGCAGTTGATACATGATATATAGGAACGCTTTTCCGAGCGTAGGAAGGGCAGCATCATCCGTGTATTCGCATGAGCGCCAATATTCGGTGGTCAGAACCGTATTTCCTGGTGAGTGCGCGCACGCTTTCACGTCGCACAAGTCCGTCCGGCGCGGGTATCCCAGGGGGTGGGGCATAGCGTGCCGAGAATGGTTCCGGAGCCCTGCGTGCGTGTTTGACGGCTCTAGACCCATCACAAGAACCAAATCTGGCTTCGCTGCCGCGGAAAGTTCTTAACATTAATTTTTCGCCCCGTGGCACCAATTTTTGCATTTTGAAGTACGCGCCGGGTGGCCAAACATCGTGCGTGGCACACCCGCACCGACGTTTGTCCCCTCGGGGACCCGCGGGGCCGCGCTCTAAAATGGCCACATCCATTGAACGAGGCCGCTTTGCAGTAGCCCGCGTTGCGCAGTCCATAGTATGATAGTGGAGCAGACTTGTGGAACATTTCAAGGAGAACGGTGGCCGTAAAGAAGTCGCGGGATACGATTCTCCTGCTCCGTGCATATATGGTCGGGTCAGCTTTCCAGACCCCGACGCACACTGTCTGGCACCTGCTCTATACGGGTTCTGCGTCGCGCTGGATGTGGTATGCCTCGGGTCATAGACGCTGGATTAGCCCCCCCAAGTTTACATTAGTGTTCCTAAGGTATGTAGAGGTGAAGCGGACTCATTTACATGGCCTGGTAGGGGCGGTAAGGTGCGAATGGGGGCGCCGGGGGGAGGGCGGGCCGCGCAGGCGGCAGCGTGCGGAGGGCCATGCGGCAGCCTCCACCCATGGCCAACGTGGCACGCCGGCCCACCCCACCCTATGCCTCTTTTCCCGTAATTGACAGTTCCTGATGGTTTCTATGAACCCCCAGGGTTGAACCACCCTCCTACATCGCATCCTACAGGCCGTTCCGCGCCTCCACAGCTGTATGCCGGACTGGTTATTTGGTGTGCCCACGGGCGGGACGCAGGCGTATGTTCCCATGTATTTTGTATGGGAGTCGGGGAGTAACATGGTAAATCACATATGTTAAGTTTCCCCCGTATTTATAGCCTTTGTTGTATCATCGCTCCTAGTTCAGGGTTCGGGCGAAGGAATTGGGAGGGAGGTTAGGGTTAACTCCCCCATACGATTTACTAGTGGGAGCCCACATCCTGAAGCAAGTCTATACCTCATGTTTCGGTCTCCACAAATCCGCCTGTAAGGGGACGTCCCCCCCAACATTTACAGTATATAAGCGTAGTACTACAAACTCATACAAAATGTATGGCGGAACACGTGTCGAAGAGGATCTTGCGGACTTGCGGACGAGTAGATATCTTTATTTTATCGCCGCCGCCGCCGAGAACCAGACCTGCGCGAGCAAGGTCGGCCGCGGCGCGCCGCCGCCGCTTCCACCAGCATGGTCGGCGCCCTCCCCCCCCTCCCGGCGCCCTCCACGGCGCCCTCCACAGCGCCCTCGGGGGTGGACGTGCTTATGGTAGCGGCGGCGGAGGCAGAATAGACACCGCCGTGATGGTGGCCCGCGGGTTGGCGGCGGTGCAACCAAAAGCTGGACAGGAAGAATCGGGCGAAACGGAAAGAGGCGCAGAAGCGGAAGCGTGGAGCGTACACACGGAACGATGAATTCGGAAACACGGAGAGCCGATATGGCGGCATGTCAAAGAGCGCGCGGAAGGCGGCGAGGAAGCTGGACACAGCGAAGGTGAACGCGAGGAAGAGCAACGCCGCTGCGCTTGCCGCAGTGCCACCGAAAGTACTCTGCAAGAATCTGTGCGGCAAATCTTATATGGCAAGATCGACGGCACATTTGGCCAGGCACGAGAACGTCTGTGTGTGGGTGTGGGGACCCGATGAGGAAACGGGGGTGCCCGTGACCACGCCGGAAGCGCCCGCAGTGACGGCGGTGACGGCGGTGGCGGCGGTGGCGGCGGTGACGGGGGTGGAAGTTCTTATGGTAGCGGCGGCGGAGGCAGAGGAGACACTGCCGTGATGGTGGCCCGCGGGTTGGCGGCGGTGCGCGCGCCGCTTCGCTCCGTACGTCTGCGGCGGGTACCTCGGGCGTGAAAGTGTGCGTTGTGGGGCTTTCTGTGGGCCGTTGAGGTCGTTCAAAGGCTTGATCTGGTTGTAGAAGTGTACTAGAGACTATTTTTATATTCAAATCCCCTATTTCGTGTGTAGTTTTCGCCCCGTCACGTTGCCGCGACGGCCACCAGAAAAGGTACACCTTTTCGTGTCCCCGACTTCCACGTCAGCTGGTGGTGAGAAGAAAAAACGAACTAAGTCATTGGGGCACCTCGCTTGCTTCGATAGGTCCAAAACCCCATTTCCGCACTATTCGGTCATTTCAGCAAGCCTCTTAATAGGGCTGTAGGAGGTGTCCAAAAAAAATATTTCAGCTGGTTGCCCTCCATACATATTGTATGGGGAGTGGTCCGTCCGGGTACCACACCATACATTTTGCATGGTGGAGCCCGTCATACATTTTGTATGGGGTTTGATTGGGGGGGACGTCCCCTTTTAACTTAAAATTAAAATCACAAAATGTGCCGCCACACGCCACACCGAGTGGATGCGAAAAAAAACTGGGGTACACCCCTACACCCCACCCACTCTCATCTCAGTCGAGTCTCTATCTCTACCTACCGGGACAAAAAAAATCCCCGTGCAATATAATATGCAATCAAATCAGGAGGGTGGCCGG
>JABJAS010000393.1 GCA_018666055.1 Halieaceae bacterium
GACGCCGAGCCATCCGCGGACCACATGACCATAATTGACAATGTCACTCAAAGCAGTCGCGGCGAGTTCGCTCGGTGTGGCTAAGTTGATGCCAATACCGGTCGCCTCCCCGGCGGCCTCTCCGCCTGCGGTATAAATGAGTGTATTGATGCCCACTAACCGGCCTTGAGCATCAATTAATGCCCCACCTGAGCTACCTAAGTGAATCGTCGCATCGGTCTGGATATAGCCCTCATAAGTGGAGAGCTGCAAGCCAAACCGGCCGACGCCAGAGATAATGCCTTGAGATACCGAGTGGCCGAAGCCATACGGGTTGCCAATAGCCAGTACCACGTCACCGACTGCAATGTCCTCCGCGTCAGCCAATGCAATCGGTGTCAACGCCGGTAGATCAATGCGAAGAATCGCCAAATCGGTGTCGGGATCATTACCGACGACGGAGGCATTGGCAGAGCGGCCATCAGCTAGCAAGACTTGAATTGCATCGGCGCCTGCTATGACGTGATTATTTGTCACGATGTGGCCTTCGGCGGTGAGGATCACGCCGGAACCCAGTGATCTCTCAATGCGTTGTCCGTTGCCACGATCCGATCGGAAGCGACGTTGCCAGGGGGAATTGAGCCGCGGGTCTACCCGCGATTCAACCAGCTTGGCAGTATAGATGTTGACCACCGAAGGCGTGGCACGTGCTACAGCCTCTCGATAACTGCTGGAGGCGGCGACTGCTGTGGCAGGGCGCTTATCCAACACCCACTTGTCTAAAATAAGCGTCGCTGCGAGCACGCCGACCAGAGCGGGCCAGATGATGGCAATCAAATTCTGTTTCACAGGAGCCTCCTGTGCCCATTGTAAATCATGGCGCGGTGGTTATTCTCTTCATTTTGACAGTTAACAAGAGTGAGATATGGCCTGTACCCGCGACCAATTGAGTGACTTTTTTGACGCGCTGCTTCACCCCAATGAATTTGCCGACTACTGCCCCAATGGATTGCAAGTGGAGGGTAAGTCGCAGATCAAGCATTTGGTGACCGGCGTCACGGCAAGTCAGGCGCTAGTGGACGCCGCAATTGCCGAGGAGGCCGACGCAATCCTCGTTCATCACGGATATTTTTGGCGTTCCGAGGATCCCCGTGTTGTGGGAATCAAGGCGCAACGGTTGCGTGCACTGCTGGCGGCTGACATTAATTTGTTTGCCTACCATCTTCCGCTCGACTGCCACCCAGAGGTGGGTAATAACGTGACGCTGGGGCATTTGATGGGCGTAGCAGATCCAGTGCCCCTCGATGCCAGTGACACTGAGCTGCCGCTTTATACCGGCAGGTTGCCTGCCGCGATACCCGTTGAACAGCTAGCCGAAACGATGGCTACTGTCTTAGACCGTGCGCCACTGCTGATTGGTGAGGGAGTAGTGCAGCAGCTCGTCTGGTGCACCGGGGCAGGTCAGAGCTATATCGATCGGGCTGCCGATGCGGGCGCTGACGTTTTTATTACCGGCGAGGTATCTGAGCAAACGGTGCATGTCGCCCGCGAGCGCGGTCTGGCGTTTATTGCGGCGGGGCATCACGCGACGGAGCGTTATGGTGTGCAAGCTGTCGGTGAGCGCGCCGCCTCAGCCTTAGGTTGCACGCACCGGTTCATCGACAGCCCGAATCCAGCTTGAGGGGCTTAGGCGGCTGAGCTGTCCGACTTCTCGAGTCCAAATGTTTCGGATAATTGGCCCTGCTCATCTGGCTTTTTGGGGGCATAGTCTAAGGGTTGAGCGACCTCAACGAGGTGAGGTTTGTCTGTTGCATCGTGGGGAGGCGCAGAGAGAGCCGGTTCGGACATGCTGATCTGATCACCACACAGCTGATCTGCGCCATTGGCGAGGTGTGTGTAAACCGAGCGGTAGTCATCGGTGAGCTTGTTGAGTAGATCAGCGGTGCGAGCAAAGTGCTCAGTCACCTCTGCCTCATAGTCGGCCTTATTTTGCCGTGCTTGACCCAGCTGACTCTCCAGTTCGAGAATGATTTTACGCTTGTTATCGCCACGCGAAGCCAATGCCGAGTACCAGCCGATCAGGCTACCGATGGCGCTGCCGATGATGAGGGCAATAATGAGGTTAAACAGTGAATACATGGAGTGGGTGCCTCCTGATGCGTGTGCGATGCCGGCTCATGGCCGTTCGCTATGAGCGCAACAAGTTAATGTTCTTATCGGCGACTGACTGTGTCAGTTTCTGCCCTGCACTTAGTGTACTGCACCCGCGAGTTGCCGTCAGGCTTAACGA
>JABJAS010000394.1 GCA_018666055.1 Halieaceae bacterium
AGGGCTCGAGGCTAGTCAGACGTTTGTGACCCCGGCAGGGACCTATCAGGCGGTGACGAACCCTCATGGGGATATGGTGCTGCAACCGCTAGACGATGCTTTACGGCCGCCACGGGACTATCTGCAAAGCATGACGATTGGTCAACACCACATTGGTATTCATCCAAAGACTGGAAAGGTCTGGTATCAACAAGTTGCTTAACTCGTGATAAAAGTGGCAAAGTTCAGAGTAAGGAACGGCAATGTTAGGTGAGGTTGGGATGGGTCGAGGCATTTGCATCGGGGTACTTAGCGCGGCAATTGCAGGATGTTCTGGCATACCAGATGCTTCCGATGTCTCAATGAACATACACCGAGGGATGTCTTACGAAGAAGTATTCGTCATGGCGGGCGCCTACGAAATGGAGCAGGAGTTCAAAGGTGGTGCAACGGCCTTGCAATTTTGCAGTGGCAAGGGCGGCGGCACAGAATTCGTTATTGTTTGGTTTGTGGATAACCGTGTAGAGGGATTAACCGAGTACGAACAAGAAACGCCGGGCGGCAAACGCTGCGGATGGGTGTTTGAGGAGGTTGATTGGGCGCTCGCGCCTGATGAGGTCAGGGCAGAACTTTTCATTCAATAGTCTCGCGCCGCTGACCGCCCACTGCTCCGAGCGTTGAGATCCACTCGAAAGCTATCCCAGCGCCGTCGTGACTTCCCTAATCAACATAACGGCAACCGCAATGTAACTCAGTCAAAATAGACCGGTGCGACGCATTCCCTCACTATCCGATTGATTCAAATGCAGTTTGGCAGTGTCGCCCCACGCTGCCGATCTTTGACCCCATATCAGCTCCCAAGAAAAGATTCTTTGGGTTGTAAGAGAGCGTGTTGGGTGGCTACACTGTTTATCTACTTTTCTCTGGGCACTCAGCATGTCCTTCAGCACGTTGAATAACGCTTTATCAGGCCTTCAAGCGGCCACGGCAACGATGCAGGTGACCGCCAGTAATGTGGCGAATGCGCGGACAGACGGCTATCAAACGCAGCGTGTTGAGTTGGCAGATCGGCCTGGTGGCGTCGAGGCAAGGACCCCGGTGGATACTGGCACGGCTCGCCCCGCTCTGCCGCCCACTCAGGCAGTAAGCGTTTCTAGGCCTCCCTCTGACGTGGATTTGGCGCAGGAAATGGTGAAGTTGACCGCCAATGAAAGTTTTTACCTCGCGAATGTGCGGGCATTAGAAGCGGCTCATGGGATGCTCGGTACATTACTGGATACCGAAGCTTAGGGGATGTAAACGCAGGGCCTGCTCCTGACGCACTGCCCAAAAACCGGTTTTAGCGTCAATGCAGTATTTTCTGAGGAGCGCTGAGGGGACAGTTTTTTGCGCATTCTCTCGATCATTAATGAAACGGAGGCAACATGGCCATTGGTTTACTCGCGACGATCACAGTGCAAGAAGGTAAAAACGCAGAATTTGAAGAGGCTTTCTTGAATTTGACAGAGCAAGTCCGGGCTAATGAGACGGGCAACATTTTTTATGCTTTGCATAGAAGCCCGGTCGACCCTCAGGTCTACCGAGTCATGGAGCAATATGAGAATCAGGAGGCGCTGGAGGCGCATGGCAAAACCGAGTATTTTCTCAAAGCCAGCGCGCAGCTCGCCGATCTTGTCGCCAGAGCCCCTGAAATTGAAGTCATGGAGGCGGTTACCCGCTGATGGTGGCGACTTGGTATTAGTGACCCTGCGCTGGCGCGGGGTTTACAGGGCTTTCCGCAACTGAGGGCCGTCTCGGGAGCTATTTTGTCACGACAATCGCATCGCGTAATGAAGATTAGAAGCCTCTAAAGGCTGAGGCAGCACAAATGGTTAAAAAACTCTCCTTTTTCAGCTCAGTGGCGGCACTCGTCCTGTTGACCATTGGCATCACCACCTCTAGTGCGCTGTTCGTGTCTCTGGGGTGCGTCTGTGCACTGGTGGGCTGGGCGTTAAGAAGCTGACGCGTTAACACATTGCCTTGTGGGTTCACCTGCGCTGCCGGACAGCTTGCCTCTTCGTGTTATCGGGCTGATTAAAGGAGGTATACAAAGATAAAGGCCCTACTGAGAGTAGCCGGCTTTTTGATTCTGTCGACCGCGCTCGCTGATCCGGAAAAGTTATCGCTTATGGATTCC
>JABJAS010000395.1 GCA_018666055.1 Halieaceae bacterium
GGCGATTTATGCCTTGATGATGTGGGTGTTACTGCGTGTGGGAGCGGGACTGTCTCCTGCGCTCAAGCACATTGGATTGCCGGGAGGGGTGCTATTAATCGGGGTGTACACGCTGATTTTGTCCGGCGGTTTTATGGCGGGAACTGATGCGGGTTTTGCTTACCCCACTTGGCCGCTGATGGGAGAAACCTTCGTCCCCGCTGGCTATTATGCTCAGGGTTGGCAAGCGACCTTTGAAGGCGTGGCGACTATTCACTTTAATCACCGCATGTTGGCTTATGTTGTGGCACTGTTGGTTGTGTTTTTCAGCGTGCAGACGCTGCGCGCTGGCGACAGCGCGCGCGTCCGGCGCAGCGCCATGCTGATGCTGGGCGTTCTTACAGGCCAGCTTCTGCTGGGGATTGGGACTGTGATGACACAGGTGGCCATTCCGGTGGCGGCGACACATCAAGTTGGTGCGGTTTTATTGCTCACTGCGGTTCTTTACTGGATTCACGCCCAGAGCGACCAAAAACTGGTAACCTCCAATTGATCTAAGAACGTGATGAGCGCTCGGCTGTTCGAGACATTTGGGCCGGTCATTACGTATCCGCAGGAGGCGGGCCTGACGTGAAAACCCTCATCGTTGAGGACAGTGCGACACTCTGCGAGATCTATGCGCGGTATCTTGATGGCAGCGGTCTTGAGGTGTCGTCGGTACAAACACTGTCTGCTGCGCGACAGCAACTGATCGACTCAACACCGCAACTCATCCTGCTCGATATCGAGCTGCCCGATGGTAATGGCCTCGATTTGCTCGAGGACGTGAAACGTCTCTTGCCTCAGCCAGCTGTGGTCGTTATGACAGGGCACGGCGCTGAATATGCCGAGCAAGCAATGAATCGTGGCGGCACGGACTTTCTCAGTAAGCCGTTCGATGCGGCAAGATTGCGCGTGACGCTGCTCAACGCCGCCGATCAGCTTAAGCTGCGGCAACAAGTTGAGCACCTATCGGTCAAACGAGAGCGTCTTGGGCCTTTAGTGGGGCAATCTTCTGCCATGCAGGCCGTATTTGACACGGTCGAGTTATTGTCGGGCACGAGAGCGACAGCTTTTCTCATGGGAGAGAGTGGGACTGGCAAGGAGCTTGCGGCAAGAGCGATTCATCAGTTGTCAGCGCGCGCCCCAGCGGCCTTTATCGTGGTGGATTGCGCTGCGTTAACACCTGACCAGCTGGAGCTTGCCTTATTTGGCAAAAGCGATAGTGCGCCAGATGGGCTGGTGGCGCAGGCTGATGCGGGGACACTCTTTCTCGATGAAGTGTGTAGCTTGAACTTCGAAGCACAGTCGATGCTCTTGCGATTAATTCAGCATGGGACGTATCGGCCGGTCGATGCGACCCGCGAGGTAACGGCAGACGTTCGTATTATTGCCTCCACGAATCGCGATCCTCTTTTTGAGATGCGCGAGGGTCGTCTGCGAGAAGATCTTTATTACCGCCTTCATGTCGTGCCGCTGCGCATGCCGCCACTGCGTGAAAGAGCCGATGACATCTTGTTGTTGGCTGAGGGGTTCTTGTCTCGCATCACCGAGGAAGAGGGCAAAGCAGAGAGTTCGTTGAGCCAAGAGGCGGCAACTGCGCTGAGAGGATATTCCTGGCCGGGAAATGTCCGGCAACTCGAAAATGCACTCAGACAGTTGGTGCTCACCGGAGAGGCGCATCAGATTGATGGGGCGATGGTGGACCGCATGATCTCCGGGACTGAAATGGCAGTCGATACGGATGGCCTGTCTGATGCGCCACCGATTGATGACCCGACCGTCCATGATTCAGGTATTCAGCCTTTATGGCTCACCGAGAAAGTGGCCATTGAAGCCGCCATTGCAGAGTGTGGCGGCAGTATTAATCGTGCTGCGAAGCGCCTTCAGGTCGCCCCCTCGACTATTTATCGCAAGATTCAATCTTGGAAGACGATGCCCTAGCTTGAGGCTCACCATCGCTTGGCCTGAAGGGCAGAGGTGAGTGCACCATTGCAGGTATCAGAGCATTTGCTTTACGGACGAGCCAGCTGAATTGACCTATTTTTCGTCAGAAAAGTAGCCGCTGGCGATACCATCATCGCCATAGACTAGTTCTTTGAGTGTCACTCTGTATTTGTGGATATCGGCGCTCAAAATAGTGTACTGAGAGAGATGCGCAAACATGTCTCGATACCAGTCACCTTTGAGGTGTGCGTCGAGGTCCGCGCCCGAATCCCATTCCTCAAACACGATGACCCGCCCGGGGTGGTTGAGGTCTGCAGTCCAGTGATAGTGAACGCAACCCTTCTCTGTGTAAGCGCCGTCAATGAGCGCCTTACCTTTGACCAACGCGTCCTCCCGCGCTTCAGGAGGGAACTCAATGACTCCGGAGACAATGACTCGCGACATACTGATGGATCCTTACTTTACATTTGGCGTGCAGTTTTATCATGTTTCGACGATCGATTCAGGGCTTGATAACAAGCGTCTTTTTGGGTGCATATGTCCAATATTAACGCTGCTTCACCTGAGACGCCTCATCGAAGCCGCCTTGGCCACTCAGTGAGGCCCATTGTTGGAAGGGTTCAGAGGCCTCGACGTCTTTGCTCAGGATGAGCTGCCGCCATACGTCTGCCGCACGGACGTAGTGAGGAATACTGCCCGGAAACATCGCGAGCGACAGCGCCTCTGCCAGCAAAATTTCTTCGGTGCCGGCAGCATAGGCTGCGCGTATTTGCCAGCCTAATGCTCGCCAATTGCCGACGCAGGTATGCACCGCGCATGCAGTGATATGGGCGAGCGGTGCCGAGATCTCCGATGCCACCTTGTTGAATAGCGAGAGGTACTGGTTTTCGGCATTGACATCCGGCAGGTGGGGGGTCCAGTGATCCTCTATAAAAAGATGATAGCGACTGCCATTGGCGATGGCGGTAATTGCCGCTGCGTTGCTGACTTCATCAGTGGTGCCCCCTGCGCTGAGGAAGCGCTGCACGTGGTGTGTTCCGAGGGCTTCTTGAGTACTCATTAATACGCCCAGCCAAACGAATTCATGGTCGTGTCGATCGAGGTATCGATCCGTGAGAGTGATTGACGAGTAAAGTTGATCGTAGTGCTGCAGTAGATTCGGTGCAGAGAGGGCTAACAATCCGTGATGTGGGAGTAAATAGCCTCTCTTGGCGCGCACCGCCTCTAACCCTTTTGGCTCGGTGTTTGTCGACATGGTAAAGCTCCCTATTACGATGGGTGATCGCTCATCGAATAACGTCATCATAGGACGGTGAGCACATCAGAGCCATCAGATGACTGCTTCCACCGTCATCGATTGGTCCTCGTTCGAGCGGCTTTTTATCGCGCATTAATGTGCGGTATCTGGCGGATCGTCGCAGTCAGCGTGTTCAAAACTGAATTCCATTTCTACCGATATAGGTTAATTAGCACCTTGATTGAACACCGCTAACCGACAACCAATATGGGCCCTGAGACGTAGGATTAACCATAACAATGTCACAGACTGTAAAACTTTCATTATTTGACACGCTGATTCATGTTTCACTTGTCGCGCTTTAGCGCGCGGCCATAGCCTGCCGCGGAGACGCCTTCTAAAAGATTATTGAGCTCAGTATGGAGAAGGCGCGATTACTGACTGACAACTCGGAGTCTCGGATGGAGAAGCCCACCTTTAAAGAGGAATCCCTCAAGTATCACATTGAGGGTAAACCAGGGAAGCTGGAGGTAAGAGCCACCACGCCGCTTGAAACGCAGGCAGATTTATCTATGGCCTATTCTCCCGGTGTTGCTCATGCTTGCGAGTACATCGTTGAAGATCCGTTAAACGCATCGCAGGTGACCGCACGCGGAAATCTCGTTGCCGTCATCAGTAATGGCACTGCTGTGCTGGGCCTAGGGGCCATCGGAGCGCTTGCGTCCAAACCGGTGATGGAAGGTAAAGCCGTTCTGATGAAGAAGTTCTCGGACATCGATACGTTCGATTTAGAAATCGATGAAAGAGACCCCGAGAAGCTGGTTAACATTATCGCCGCACTCGAACCTACCTTCGGCGGTATCGTGCTTGAAGACATCAAAGCTCCCGAATGTTTCTATGTTGAGCGCCAGCTCCGCGAGCGTATGAACATCCCGGTCTTTCATGACGATCAACATGGCACAGCCGTGGTGTCGACAGCGGCTGTGATCTCGTGGTTGAAGCTCACGGGGAAAAAAATGGAAGAGGTCAAACTTGTGATCTCTGGTGCAGGATCAGCCAGCATGTCTTGTGCAGACCTGATTGTGAGCCTAGGGCTCAAACGCGAAAATGTGCTGATGTGTGATAGCAAGGGCCTCATTTATGAGGGCCGTGAAGAAGGGATGAACGAGTTCAAGGAGCGCTACGCTAGAAAGACCGACAAGCGCACGCTTGCAGAAGCTATGGTTGGTGCTGACATTTTCTTCGGCCTGTCCACTGCCGATTGTGTGACGCAGGACATGGTGAGAGGGATGGCGCCCGATCCGCTGATCCTGGCAATGGCAAACCCCAATCCTGAGATTCACCCCGACCTGACGCGCGAGGCGCGTCCGGACGCTATCATTGGCACGGGTCGGTCGGACTTCCCAAATCAGGTCAACAACGTACTGTGTTTTCCCTTCCTTTTCCGCGGCGCGCTCGACTGCGGTGCCACGACGATTAATGACGAAATGAAAATCGCCTGTGCCTATGGTCTGGTCGATCTTGCCCAACAAGAGGCGTCGGAAGAGGTAGCACAAGCTTACGACGGCCAATCTCTTAAGTTCGGCTCCGATTATATTATTCCTAAGCCTTTTGATCCGCGCCTCTTCGAGCGGGTGCCGGTCGCTGTCGTTGAGGCGGCGATGAAAAGCGGTGTGGCGAGTCGCCCTATAGAGGATCTTGACGCCTATCGACGAAGCCTCAGCAAACACGTCACGCGATCGGGCATGTTTATGCAGCCGGTTGTAAATGCGGCGGCTAACAGTGGTTTGAAACTCGTCTATTCAGATGCTGAAAACGAGATCGTACTGCGTGCAGTGCAAACGGTAGTGGATGAGGCCATTGCGCGCCCGATCCTAGTGGGCCGTCCCGACGCGATAAACGAAGTGATCGACGCCTTGGGATTGAGAATCAAGCTAGGAGACGATGTCGACGTCATCAATCCGCGCAGTTATGACAAGTACGACGAGTACTCACGAGACTTTCATAGTATTGCGGGACGCGGCGGTGTATCGGTAGAGGGCAGCAGTGTGCTGCTGAGAACCGATAGCACCATGATTGCTGCCATGGCGTTACGCAATGGTGATGCAGATGGGATGATTTGCGGCAAGGTGGGCCGATTTGCAGATCATTTCGAGACGCTACGATCGGTAATTGGGACGCAAGGTAGCGACGTGCGTGCATCAACATTAACGACTTTATTGTTTGATGACGGCCCCCTGTTTTTGACAGATTGTTTTATCGACCTAGACCCAAGCGTTGAACAAATTGTCTCCAAAACATTGCTGGGCATAGAGCAAGTGAGACATTTCGGTATCACGCCTCGCGTGGCACTGTTGTCGCACTCTAACTTTGGCTCTTCAAACGCGCCTTCCGCTAGAAAAATGCGCCAAGCCAGCGAAATTCTCAGAGCTAAGTTGCCTGATGTGGAGATAGATGGCGAAATGCATTCGTTGACGGCATTGGATTCGGCCTACCGAGAGACCATTTATGGTGACAGTCAACTTCGTGGGAAGGCCAATCTGCTGGTGTTTCCTGGTCTTGATGCCGCCAATATTGCGTTGGGACTACTTCGGCAGACAGCGAATGGTCTGCTGATTGGCCCCTACATGTCAGGACTCAAACGGCCGGCACATATCATGGTGAACTCAGCGACACCGCGAGCGATTTACAATGTCAGCGCATTGGCGGTAGCAGAAATCTTGGCGAAGCAGGAGTAGCAGGCCGTCGCTCCCGCGATGAGGTGACGTCACTCATTGAGCATCGCCGTCGCGAAATCGATGGCCGGATTGTTGCTGGGCCTGCCGTGCAAAATGGGCGCGCTCAGTAGACTTGCTGAGGCGACACCCGCATGATGGCTCCTGCCGCCAAGCTTGATCAAGCACGACCCTGTCAGTTGCTCATCCGAGTAGGGTGCTAGGATTAAAAGTAATCGCTTTTACAATGATTTTTTGACGTGGAGTATGATTTATGCCGATTGGTTTACTAGCAAAAATTGCTGTTCAGGAAGGTAAGAATGAGGCCTTTGAAAAGGCTTTCTTGGAGCTGACGGCAAAAGTGAGGGCGAATGAACCGGGAAATATATTTTACGCATTAAACCGCAGCCAAACTGATCCACAGCTTTACATTGTGATGGAACAGTACACGGATGCCGAGGCACTTGAGGTGCATCGAAAATCGGATTATTTTCTGGCGGCCAACGGCGTGCTGGGTGGACTGGTTTCAGGGGCGCCGGAGATCGAGTTGTTCGAAGCGTTGCTAGGCTGACGCTGGTAAACTGGTCTCCAATGGCCGTAGTCCCATTGAGAAGGAACCGTATTAATAAGGCGCAAGTCCGATGGCGCGGAAATGTCATTGGCCTGAGACAGCTCGACGATCTTGTCGTTGCACCAAAATAGCGAGGCATGACAATTGATGCTGAATAACACAAGATCAGGTCACTACACTGTATGAGCGATTTTTTGAAGCCGGACAGCGAGGGCAGAGTCGATGGACGCCGGCTTCGCAGCGAGCGAAGTCGGCTGGCCTTCGTTGA